>NZ_FNCU01000090.1:0-14265 GCF_900099855.1 Bradyrhizobium sp. Rc2d
CTGGACGCTCGTACACTGCTGGAGCCATTTGCGCCGGCGCTTCGTCAAATTGGCCCGCAACAGTAAATCGCCGATCGCCGAGGCCGCCGTCCGGCAGATCGCACAGCTCTACGGCATCGAAGCCATGGCACGCGGTTCATCGCCGGACATCAGGCTGGCCGCGCGCAAGGAACACTCGCTGCCCCTCGTCGAGGCGTTGAAGCCGTGGTTCGAGAAACAGCTGTCGATGATCTCCAGCGGCTCGACGCTCGCTGATGACATCCGCTACGCGCTCAATCATTGGCAGGGGCTGACGCGCTTCCTCGATGACGGGCGGCTCGAGCTCGACACCAATCCGGTTGAAAACGCGATCCGGCCGATCTGCTTGACCAGAAAAAACGCACTCTTCGCTGGTCATGAGGTCGGAGCCGAAAACTGGGCCTTGCTCGCATCCATCGTGGCGACCTGTAAGCTCAACGACGTCAACCCGGTCGCCTACATCGCCGAAACGCTCACGGCGATCATCGCCGGCCATCCCCAAAGCGAAATCGACGACTTAATGCCATGGCGATTCCGCAAAACGTCAAGCCAGCATCAATAGGGTGGCGGCTAAGCGCTTACTGAGGACGATGAGTTTTCGACTGTTCTAGCTTAGGAACGAAATTTGCGTTAATTGATCGCCCAGCGGCAGGGCCGATCCTATGACAATGTCACGCTATTACTTCGATTTGCTGGACCAAGATGGCCTTGTGGTTGACGAGGAAGGTCTAGAGTTCTCCGACATGGACGCCGCAGAGCAGAGGCCGCGCGGGCTATGGCCGACGCGGCTGCGGAGAACTTCCAGCGGCCAATGAAGCCTAGCGAGTCCTCAATCGAGGTCCGCGACGATTCGGGGCCGGTCATGCGCGTTCGGTTCACCGTCGAGATTGCGGGTATCAGAAAGCAGTAAGGCCGCCTCAGTTGGAAAGGACCGCCCAGCGAAGTGCAATCAGCCACGAGAGCGCGGGAACGCCGGCGGGTTCACCGCGTCGGCAGCCGGTCAACCATATTCGCCAAGACCTTCGGCGGTAGCCCAATCCGCGAGAGCTTCCAGGTTGTCCCGTCGAGATGCATGCTGACGCTGCCCGCGTCCTGACTCTCGCCAAGCCGCAACGCAAACTCGACAGGCTTCACCAGGGTGATCCGTCCGGTGAAAACGAAGATGTTTGAGATGTCGAGCTCGGCCAATGACGACATCGTTCCGAAGGTGATGTTCTCCGCGCTGTTGCGAACAGTGCCGCTCTTTAAAAGGGCGGACAGATTTTCCGGCGTCATGAGCTTGATCGCGAGGTCATCGGCGATCGTTGCGCCGAACGCGTTTATGGCCATTCGCTCGAATGGGCGCACCGGCCGCTTTTGGGCGATTCGATCGAGGTAGGTGGACACAACCTGTTCGACCAGGGAATGGCGGACACGCGGCAAATCCGCTCGGGCCATGACTTGAGAGGCGTCTCCGCTCCGAACGGCCGAAACGAGATCCAACGCGGAAACGAAAGCCGATCCGGCATACACCACAAGGCAGAGCAGGAGGACCGCAACGATGCCTACGAGCCACTTCATGGAGCGGCAATCGAGGCGGCCGGGCTTTGTTCCCGAGGCCACCGATCCGCCTTCAATCCATAGGATTGACGGGCGATTAGGCCTGTTCCGCCGTTGGTGCCGACGCCGATGTCTAACCAACAGGCATCCCTGCGGCAAGGAACGTGACACCGGCGAGGTGGTACGGTGGGCATTCGCCGTCGAGCACCACCGCCGCCCTTGTGACCTGCACCGTCCCGGAGTTTTAGGCTCCGCTTCGTGGCTTCAGTGATCGGACCGACTGTTAAGGATGGAAGGCGCGCATCCAGCACGCTTCATTGCGCGCAAAGCTAAACTGGCCAGGAATATCCCTATCAAGCCGCCAATGATCTTTTCGGAGGCGTCCAGTAATTTTCCGTGACGATCTGGCGTCAGCGTTTGCAAAAACTCGAGCACGACTGCGCTACCAAGCACGATGCTGCATACGAATGTCATTCTATGACGGTACGCGAGGCAGAATGCGAAGCCTAAAACCGCAAAAGCGGCGAGATGCTCTAAATCAGCAACGTTGCTCAGTTGCGGCCTATCGCGGATTGGAGAAAGACTAGCGTAGGTGATGAATGCAAGAGCAGCCCAGGCCACCGCGGCAGACAGTTTTTGCAACATGATGGCTCCTAAATGCGGCGCTCAGCTGATTGGGCTTATCTCACTCAGCACTTAATGATTTGGGGTCAATTGATCTAGCAGCTCGTCGCCGAGCAACTTCTGCCGATCGTGGCGAACAACTGAGAGTCTTGATCGCGCGGAACCAACGGATTATGCAGCAGGTGGCCGCGCGGGGGGCGTAGCTTGAGTGTGGAATGATTCATTCCCTTACCTCTTCCCTTGCTTACATGCGGGCGTTGAGGATCCCATCGATCATGGTAGGTTCTTTGACGATCCTGTTTCCCTGTCTGATCCGATATTTGAGCCAAGCATTCGTGGCTTCGATAATCTCCGCGGTCCCATTGGGAAGCTGCGGAGTGATCGTTGCTACAGGGGCGCTTCTCATGGGTACGGAGAAGATCATCAGGTAGGTGCCTTCTCCATTCGGACCATAGATAATCAAGTCTCGTTGGCCGTGGATGGTCTGGTGAAACCTGATGAATGCCTCATCTTTTCGAATTTGCTGTGTTTCGTGATGTCCAACAGCGGGCCGCACAAAAAGAAAATGCTCAGCAATATCGGCGGTGATCAGTCCTTGTATATTCTCGCGCAGCGGCTGAAGAGAGAACATGCCGCCAAAATTGTCGGCCAGAATTGTAAAATTTGGATCGTCACAATTTGCAGGAGCCACTGCAAGGCAAAAGTCGAGTCTCGTGGAATTCGGCACGTCGATGATGCGCTGAGGTGCCTCGTTGGAATCGTAGATGTCTAGTCGATCGGCAGACGGAATCGAAAGCGCGACAAGTGCGTGGAGCTTCGTTATCCCGAATAGCGGTTCAAAGTAGGTCGGCTCTCCGTCTAGCCCAGGGGTTTAGCATGCCTGTTGTATGGCAGCTCAGGCGGAAACCCCTGGTTTGCTCTGTCGACAATGTCTTGTTCGAATTGCCCTCCGGCCCCGCGGTCCAGCTCCAGTAGTCTGTTTTGCCCTTCCTGTCGAAAAGGAGATAAAGCGATCCGTCGCTGCGTATCGCAACCCAATAGGAAATGAAGCGTCGCAGCACTCCATCATGCCGCAGAGCTATTCGGAATTTTGTCTCTGAGAAGGGACGTGAGTACACTGGCATAAAGTTGTCCTAGTCGACCTGAGATCCGCCGTCAGTACGATCCTCCGCTGACAGGATAATGCCTCGGACTTGTCGGCCCCGGAGGCGTCTATCGAGCGGCCCCGCAACCGGTAGCGGCTGGCGGCGCACGCCCGCCGGCTGAGGCGGTGAGGAGTGAGCCCCGCTGGAGCCCAGACTGCGGCCTCTATCGCCTCGTCGCGTTTCGTTCAACAGCCGGATGAACCCAGGTCGCAGGCTTGGGTCCCGCGTTCGCTCAGTCTCGGATTTAGGCTTGGACAACGAGCAGATGGCTTGCCGGCTAATCGAGAGCGGCGCAGGGAAAATCGTTTCATGGCGATGATCTGGTGATCTGGAGGATCGATTCGGAGTCATCTCGGTTAGGCGAGTATGGGCATCCAGGCGATAACGCGGGCGGTATTGGTCGGCCTTCCTGGCCTACTTGTCTTTGCTTGCGTGAGCTCTGATCGGGTCACTTCCGGTTCGACAGTTCGATCAGGGGCACCGTGGGCGCGAGACCTCAATGAACCGCCCCCAAGTCGACAGCCGGCTGATGCAGCAATCTCAGGCATAAAAGCAGACCTGAATGCTGCGCGCGAGAGAGCTTCCCGTTAGACCTATCTTCGGCTCGCACTCACAAGGCCCACCTGCGTGCGTCGAAGGGCTACCGTCGCTTCATCGATAAGCTCGGAGCGGCCCGCAAGCTCAGGTGGCGGGGTCCCCGCGCCTGGAGCGTACGGGTTTCTAAAGGGATCCATAGGAAAGTTATCCGATTATAGTAGAAATTCGCTATAAATGCATAAACTCGCTAGCGGCTAACCTCAGCCGCCTTCTCCAGATCCGCGACAACCACGTGGACCGGCAGAGGAATATTCACCGCGTGCTGCCCGCCTAAAAAGACGGTGCATAACCGGTCATTGAGCTCAATGACATGCGTCACCAATGCGGGGTTAATGTAGAGCGGCCGCCCGTTTTCGCCGCCAAACGTTGCAAATGCCATCATGCGCCCTCCTTGTGGCAAATACGATTCCGCAACCGCAGGATGAGCGCAAGCGAGACTAGCGGTGGATTGACACCATTTATCCTTTGACCCGCCTCGACTCGTGCGCGCCCTTCCGCAGCGCAATTTCGCGCACGGGCGGTGATGGGTTTGAAAATCTCGATCGGATTTATGATTCGATTGGATTGCAGGGTCTTATTTTGCGACTGTCGTCGCCTCCACCTTGGTTTGGACAGCCTTGAGCCGCTCATAGATATCCCTGACTTCACCGGCGAGTGGACCAGACTGGAGCGCGATTTCGACGTTGTTCACTCGCTGATTGATCTCAGCAAGAAGCTTGTAGGTTCGTTCCCAATCCGCCGCCGCGTCTGCGATCCTTTTACGCTCGATTGCCTGCAGCTCGAGCACAGCCTCCGTGCTCTGATTGCCGAGCTGCCTACGCTGGATCTCCGAGAGACCAATTCCAACCACATTGAATATCAGGAGAGCGATCAGGATCGTCCGGTTCGAAATTGATTTGCTTTCGATATTCGACATGATTTTGCACTCCTCTAGGCTCCATGGCCTTCTACCTCAGGGCGAGAGTCGGAGTCTCCCCAAAAGGGGGATGGATTTTTAACGCAAATCGGTTCAGCATGTCCGTGGGTGTCGAAACCCGGACCAGTGATAAGCCGCTTCATGCTTGGTCATGCATGTCCACTCGATTGGCGTCGAGCGGTGACGGCTGAATTCGATATCGGTATTCCGATATCGGAACGGACGCACTTGGCGGTGCGGCTCCGACCTGAACCTTATTGCCTATTCGGATTCCGACGGCAAGTGGCCGGGGGCGGACTGTGCTGTCCAGGGCGAAAGCCTAAAAGCGTCCGACCAGTCTCACTGGCTGGTTTCGACCCCCCGGCTGCCCCGTCCGACACGGGGCGCGGCTGTCGAAAGCCGGAAACCAGTGAGCACCACCACGGAAAACGTCAGAGAACTTAATACGGACTCCACCCGTGCGATTTTGAGCGGGCTGGCTATCCAACAGCGGGAGCGGCAAACGTCGCTCCAGCGCCTCGCCAGACTCAGGAAAGAGGCATCGGCCGAAATCGAGCGGCTTATCGCCTTCCTGGACGCGTCCGACCCCTACGTGATGACCGAACTTGGGGATGCGTGCGAGGACGAAGGCGCCTACTGCGAGGGCGGCGGCGGCGAGGAAGACTGCGAGGACGAGGGAGCGGATACCAGCGATTATGAGCCGTCGCTTGGTAGCGTCGAGCGGCACCCTAGCTGCTATGGCATAGATGGCCGCAATTGGTCGGGCGACCAATCCAATTGGGCCGCCGGCAGCGCGCGAGACCTGGAAAATGATCCCGCCGAATCGGGCATCGGCGACATGGAGGGGCTGCTTGAGCAGGTGGGATCGCAGAGCTGGCAACTCGATGGGTACGCCTGATCTGGCGAGCGCCGGTGGAATCGCGGTCTAACGCGCTGATCTGACTCTGTTTTAGTCCAAAATCACGGCAAACGAATCACGACTCGGATCCTGGCCCGCCGGGTTCGCGCTGGCCGGCCTCTCCGCGCTCGCTCATGCACACCTGCGGTTAACGAGTGGGCCGCGCCTCGGCCTCGATTTTCTTTGGAAGTCTCTCGAGATATTCACTTATCGTACGTCTCAACTCGGCATTTGAATCTGCCTGTTCCTGCCGCATCTTCCTGGCTGTCGAAATCATGAGGTCGGAAATCTGAGTATCAAAGCGGCGCGGATCCAGATCGTCTCGTTTCTTGGGATCGACGAGGAAGCCTCCGACTATAACCAGCGTAGCTGCGTTCATCCCGAATGATGGGATCATCAGAAGGACAGTGAGTCGAAACCAGTGCTTTTCAGTCAAGGTCTTGACCTCCCACCCCGTTAAGGTGCTTGAGTCTTCAAGCAATCGCAAGGCGAGCGCAATAGGAACCGGGACAGATCGGCAAGAGGCCAGCTTTGTGTTGCGCTTCGGCCTCGATTTACAGAACTCCCGGCCTATGTGCCTTCACCGTCTCGGCAGTGCCGCCCCCGAGAATGGTGACACTCTGGTGGGCTTGGCTTTTATACCGTCCCGCTATCGTCGCGCTGACGGCGTTTTCTTTCGGAGTTGAGAAGCCTCGGCAAAGGCGGCATCTGCTGGTGCGGAGGATTGATCCGTTCGTCGGGAGAGGGATCAACTTCCTCTATCTTCCTTCCGTTGACGAGGACGCCAATGCAGCCGATCGCTACTAGGAGGGCCCCTGCGATCATCAGCCAGTGCGGCAACTTCAAGCTGGCGAAAAGGGATAGCCACACAGTCTCTACTCCCTTGGCCCACCTGTTGAAGGTGGCCGTTTTCGGCTTCCTTGAGCCTCGATCAACTCAGCGTTTCCGCTGTTAATCATTGTGAATTGCCTCCCTGATGCCCGTAAGAATACTGATCAGGTATGCTGGCGGGGTTATTGATTACGGGCTGTATCTGCGTCTTGGCGGTGTGCGCCACGTTCGCGGTGATAAAATATCTCGACCTACGGTCTGAGCGTAGGCGCTATTAGCCCGTATAGCTTCCCACGCGGTGCTTGTCTTAAACCACTTCATGGGGAGGCCGAGCCGCCTTCGAAGCTCATCTTCGGTCCTCTGGAGCTTTTCGCAGATGATGGCGACGGGGGCGCGGAAATCTACGAGCTCCCGCAGCAGTTCATCTTCGTGTTTCTTCTAACCCTGAGATCTTGGCCGGAACTGCATCTTAGAACTTTGCCTTCTAACTAAAGCTCGCGGTCCATAGCAGGATGGCTCCGGTTCTTCACCTTGATCCAGTGCTTCTGCCGACCGCCACGATAGGGCCGATCGCGATGCTTGGAGACCAGGCCCTCAAGTCCCATTCGACAGGCGGCCCGAAAAAGGTCGGGCCCGATCTCGCCGCGCTCGAACGGTGCCACGCTGATCCCGTCCGGACGGCGCGCCAAGAGCTGCTGCAGATTTGCTTTGCGCAGGGTGAAGGGGCAGCGAGCGCAAATCATCGCCGCCCATGACGAGGATATCGAAGGCGTAGAGCTGCACCTCATGGTCGTAGAGCCGGCTGTGCAGCGCGTTGAAGTCGCTGATGCCGTCCACGCCGAGGATCACGGCCTCGCCATCGATCACAAAGCGCTTCTGCCTGTTCTTCAGCGCGGCCTCAGCAATCCAGGGATAGCGCTTCGTCCAGTCGGTGCCGTTGCGAGAGAGCAGGCGCACGCGCTCGTTCTCCCGGATGACCAGCATCCGATAGCCGTCGTGCTTTACTTCATGAATCCAGTCCGGCCCGTCGGGGACCTGCTTGCCGGCGGTCGCCAGGCAGAGCTCGTACGCCATACGCATGGGCCGAAGATAAGGTTTCCCGCGGCGTTTACGAGCCAGGAACAAGTGGCAATCTAGCGAATTTCTTCCTTGCTCCGGCGTCCCCCAACGCCCCCCCCCGAAACCGGAGCGCAGCCAACGGCCTCAGCTGCCGATCAACTGAGGCCGTCCTTTTGGGCAGCCAGGGCAACCTGCCTGTTCTTTTCCTCCTGAACCAGCATCTCATAGGTCACGATTTTCATTTCGAAGTCCGATCCGGCGGCATGTTGAACGGCCTCTACTTGCCCGACTCGAAACTCGACAGGCTGTCGGCTCAGATTATTGATGCCCACCACAAACACGGGCCGGCCGTTCGCTTGTAACTGACGGGACGCTGGTCGAACGAGCACCACAGAGCTTTTCTGCCGAGAGACGAGGGCAGGCTGTCCATCCCGCATGAGAGCTTGTTGCTGCGGATTAGACGCCTTGAACGAAACAGTCTCGCCGGCTGTCATGCAGCCAGCCACCGTGGCGCAGGCCGCCACAATCACCAAAACGCGCATGTTGAAATGCCCCCTGTCGAAAGGGGCTATGCAAGCGCAACCCACGCGCGAGGGCAAGCGCCGTTTCCGCGCGGGAGATCCGCGGTCCTCAGTCAAAAGGTCTAAGTCGGCCGCTGGGTACCGCTAGGCACCTCGTGTCCAGCGCGGCGCAGGTTTTCGGTGCGCCGCAGCAAGGCGGAGGCCGGAGGGGCGGTCGGCACGGGGCTTGGCGGTGGGCTCGAACTCAAGGACGGGCTTCGACGACCGCTCGTCGATCGCCCGAGTCGAGCAGGATATCGCAGCCATCGAGGCGGGTTTGGAGACGCTTTCGGGGCCCGTTGGCGAGCAGGGGCGGCCGCGCTCGGATTCCAAGCTCCACAGAGACGCCGTGCTGCACGGCTTCCGGTCGACCTTCAAGGACTGGTGCACCGAGCAGACCGGCTGCCCGAACGAGATGTCCGAAATGGCCCTGGCGCACGCGGTGTCCGATAAGGTTGAGGCAGCCTATCGCCGCGGCGACATGCGGAAGAAGCGCCGGCGCATGATGGACGAATGGGCGAGCTATTGCGCAGGCGGCGGTCGTCGACAACATGCACATCTTCGCCGGTGTCAACGCGGACTCCATTGGAGCGACCGGCCGGCTGGTGGAAAACACGCATTTCAGCGACACGGGACAGGCGACGTTGGCGACGCTCGTCTACAACGCCATGCACGCGAGCGGATCGCCGTTCTAGCGATTCGGGAGTGCCTCGGCAGTGTGCTGCGACGTTGCAGACCAGCGCCTGATACTAGCGTCCGCAAGCTATGACTGCTGCGGGCCGCGACATGCAGCGTTCATACATGTACCCGCCCCCGTAAGAACGGGCACATTCGTGCTGCCACATCTCGCAACTGTCGCCGCCGTATCGGTTATAGGAGCCGTAATAGCGGTCGCGGTCGTAGTAGTAGCCCCGATGCCGGTGTGGTCCGACGTAAACGCCGCCTGGACCGATATCAAAGTCGAGGGCGTT
The DNA here is from genome assembly GCF_900099855.1 of Bradyrhizobium sp. Rc2d. Lineage (NCBI taxonomy): Bacteria > Pseudomonadati > Pseudomonadota > Alphaproteobacteria > Hyphomicrobiales > Nitrobacteraceae > Bradyrhizobium > Bradyrhizobium sp. Rc2d. The sequence continues at coordinate 9,159 of NZ_FNCU01000090.1, forward strand.
CGCAGCGGTTATCTCGCCCGCGCTCAGGGCCACCACAGCGGCGAACACCAAGAAACATCGCTTCACGGCCGTTCCTCCTGCAGCAATCACGCTAGAAAACGATCGTAGCGGTGAACTGGTTCCACCACGTCATGCCGCAACACGGGACAAGCAGGCTCGCACGGCCGATCTATGCGGGCCGTTCTAGCGATTCGGCGGTAGTGCCACGGCCTCGGTTCTATTTGCAAGTTTGCTGAGATACTCGCTTATTTTCTGTCTTATCTCGGCGTTTGCATCTGCCTGCTCCTGCCGCATTGCTCGTGCGGTAGAGGTCATGAGCGCAGTCTGTTCCTGCCGCATCGCTTCTGCCGCAGACATCGTGAATGCAGTTAGCCCACTAAGAAATTCGCGCTGCTGCTCGGTTTGTTTTTGAGCTCAATGAGAGAGCCGCCGACCAAAACGACAGTCGCGATGTTCAGAGCGAAGGACGGCAAGATCAGAAAAGCTGCTACGCGGAACCAGTTCTTTACGGTCATTTTTGCGTTCCCCAGTTTGAGCTTTTGTGACGCAACCGGAGGGCGAGCGCAAGGGAAAGCGCTGCAACAAGCGGTGGATTGCCACCCTAGGGTCTTTGACCCGCCGCGACTCAGGCGCGCCCTTCGGCAGCGCAATTCTGCGCTTCGAGGAGGGTGCAATGGGCGTTGCTTGGAAAGGCCGCAAGGCGACAGAGCGGCGAGGTCTTGAGAAACCCAATCTTGTCATGAGGCATCTGCGCAGGGGCTTGCCGCTGAAGGATGCGCTGATGCCAGGCGCCTCTTACGAAGGATGCGTTCCATGCGGCCCGAATAATTAACCGGCTAGTGGTGCGTCGCTCGGGTGCTCGTCATCTTCCTGCACGGCCCCAAACCGATTACGGGACATTCCGCGACCCGAGGGGGACGCAAGGAAGCAGCTGCAAACTCAGGCCTCGCGTTCAAGTCACTTCTTCTCTGGAAATTCGCGTGTGAAGGTCGCTGAGCCGAGATTCGAATTGGCGGCGCCAAATGCCGTAGCAGTAATTTGATAAGAATGGCTGCCGCTCGGCGGGCTTGGGGGCGAATAATTGTTCAATGCGCCACAAGCTATCGTAGACTGCCCTTTGTAAGGTACCGTTCCCCCACCGTGATTGTAGCTGGGGACCTGAAGATCAATCATGTGAAATTGCAGGGTTGTCGTCCCCTTTGGCACGCCGCTCAACGCAAACACTGGAGAACTGAGGCCGCACCATCGAAAACTCATCGAGAATGCCGATGCATTCGCAGTGCTTAAGATCAAGATGGCGGTCGCATAAACACTCAGCCGAACACGCATCATGCCTCCTCCAGAGTTCGCGTTCATCAAAGTAGATTCGGTTCGACGCTGCAACTGAGCTAAGCGGAGGGCGAGCGCAAAGTAGGCCCTCTGGTAAACCGTTTCGGTTAATGCAGCACTCTGGCGGCCTCGGCGAGCCGGACCTTCTCTCGCAGATCCTCGAGCTCTTGAATCATTTTCACGAGATCGTGCAGGGCGTATGCCCGCTTCAAAATTCGGATCGTTTGTCCCATCACGTTCTGATCCCGCTTCACGAAGGCCGGCGATGATTTGAGACGAGCGCCCTGCTCGGCAGCAATTAGGCCGGGATCGCGCGAGAGCAATCCGGACGTCGGCATCGCAGATGCCTGAAGCGCCGATCCGCCCTCGCCTGGGACCGCGAGAGCCTCTGCGTTTTCGCGGATGTCTTGGGCCAAAGCTTGTGGAGAGCCTGTCGCAGTTGACTGAAACCTCGCCGCGGCTCGGTCTACGTCGGCGTTGCTGTATGGTGCCTTAGTGGTCGGATTGAGCGGGATCGGCGCCGGCGCGGATGCAAATGTCTTGGATGCGAGGTTACGGATCATGCCAGCGAGGCCTTCGACGCCGGCCTGCAATGTGTTGGCGCCGGAAGCACCGACCAGTGGAGCGATTAGATTCGCGGCGTCCTTTAGGCCATGTCCGACGTAGCGGCCGAAGACGCTTGCGTCGTCAGGAACGTAGTTGTCCGACGCATTGACTGCGACGCCGGCGCCCGCTCCACCGATCGTATCGCCAACGAGAGTACGGGCGGGGGCTTCGGTGTATGGCCGCGCCATGTGGTCCAAGACTCGCTCTGGGACCGTCTCAGACCGGCTTGCCGCGGCTGCGACGCTTGGCGCGCGCTGCGCCAGCATGGCGCCGGTGCCGATGGCGTGCGTGCCGAACCGGTTGACGTCGTAGGCGAGCTTCTCGCTGCGCGACATCGTGGCGGGGTCGATGACCGGGATGCCGGTGGCGTCGACCGCCTTCTCAACCAGCTTGGACGCCGGCGTGGCCATCGGGATGTTCGTGCCGAGCAGCTTGTTGATGCCGCCGACGGCGGCGTTCTGGGCGCCGGCCACAAGGTCGAACGGGCCGGTGACGATGTCAGTGAGCCCCTTGCCGACGCCTTGGGCACCGACCTGGAAGTCGCGCACCGCGCCGCCGACGCTGCTCGGCAGGACCTAAACAGGGCGCTCGATCGGTTTCGGCGCTTCAGGGGTGACGTAAAGACGCCCTTCCCGTGCGGCGTTCTGCGCGCCCAAGCCGGGGGTGGCCGGCGCGACGGGCGGTGCAAACGGGTCGTGATCCACCGGCACGAGCTTCGGCTGCGCCGGCGCGGCGGCTGCCTGCGGCAATTCTGGCGCGGCCACCGGGACGTCCAACTTGAAGGCCGTCGGCACCCTGGCGTCGGCGAGACGGACAGAACCGACCTCGCCAAGCGTCATTCGCCGCTGAGGCGCCTTCCGGCCGCCGCCGTTCGCCCGGTAGAGCAAAATGAACATTTTGCGGCCGGACGGCCAACAGCGCACGCCGAACCCGCGCACTTCGGTGTCCCAGAGCACTAGCTCGCACCCTTCTTCAGGCTTGAGCGCCTTGATGCGCTCTTCAGTGAGGTTCACCCGGTTCTGCATTTTTACGTCCCTATCGACCGGAAGCACCGCGGAAGCACGGATTTGAGGGCTCACGCGGGATTAGTCGGGCTAGTGTCTCATGGAAGTCACTGATTGCCCGCCACTTTCGGGACATCGCGGGCTTGTGCGGAATCACACGGACGCCAAGCACACTTTTGGTACGGGAGAGGTCCAATGTTCGATCCCTTGTGCGCCCACCATCAAAACCCCTAAATGCCCTAAACATCCGAGATCAAAAATCCAGTGATCTCGGAACTCGGACGATTTGCTCGACCACCTCCGGTGAGGATGATCAGATGCATCGCGAGCCATAACGTATCCATTCGGCGTAGGCCGCAGGGTTACCACTTGAGCAGTCCAGGGTTCTCTTTGTAGAACCTGATCAGCCCGATGAGGTTTTCGATTCCGAAGTCGGTGAACGCCTGGACGCGGTCTTCTCCGACTCCATAGACCCAGATGACGCCCTCCTCGATTTCCATTTCGTTGGCGAGTCCCACAGCCAATCTTCGTCTTCGCCGAGGTCCTTTGCGACCTTGGTGATGGTGGTGACGTGATGAACCTTGTTGACGTGCGTGGTCATGCCGCTCGAGCGGAGAACGCTGATACCGGCGTCCAATTCCAGGGCAGAAGCCCATCCAGCCGATGAGCTGGGTGGGCGGCGATGCGGGCAAGGATATCCGTGAGCCAGGCCTGCGGATCTGCTCTCATCTCAGGAGCCCGAGAGACCGATGCGCGGCCGATCCTAAGATCCTTCGCGACGTCCGAGGCGGCCATGCCTTGCGCACGCAACTCTGAACTTTCGGTTCCGACGCAGGCCTTACGCCCTCGGTACAGCTCGCGCGCCTTTGCCTCCGCAATACCCCAAGCTGCCGCTCCTTGCGGATGTTGGCTTCAAATTCGCCGAGCACATCCAAGATAGCACTTACCCGCCGCTGTGCTGGCGTCGATGGGTCGCTCTGTGGCTCTCAGCACCGCGCGCGTCTGACGGTCCGCACAATTCCTGCAGGTCCGATGCTGCGCGAGGCGGTCAATGCGCTTGACCATCAGCATCCTCAGCGAAGGAAGTCAAGCACAGCGCGAGGCTCCCCGGGACCCAGCGTTCATGGTGCCGTACGCTTTTCGGAGGAGATCAAGCCACGGTTCGCTGCGCGATTTGCGTTCTCTTGGAGGTCAAGGTTCTGACCGACGGCGCCTACGCGGGCGTAGCCGATAACAGTCATATGCCAGTCCCGTCTCGACAGGATCGAGAGCATGAGACAGCACCATCTCACAAATCAGAAATCAAACCCTATTGAGACATTATTTCTGTCTCAGGCCATTGTCTTGGAGAGGTAGACCCCAATGATCCACCATTGAGTTCGCCAGCGCGCATGCGCTTCGGCTGGAACTGCGACCTAAGCGGTAGATACATACAGCCTCAGCAACACGAAGCCACGAGCCTTGTTCGAGACGGGCCGGCCACAAAAACAAAAGAAGACCCTCGGCAGTTTCCCACCGAGGGCCTCTTGGAGGTCAGGTCGTTTAAACCGAACTTACCAATTGCGCTGAGCGCGGAGCAGCAGCGTGAAGCTGTCCTGATCCTTCAGCTCATAGCTCGCCGTCGGCTTGGCAACGGTAGCAGCCGGTGTAACCAGCGGGGTCACGCCTGCATACTTCTGGTCCAGACGCGTCCAGTTGAAGTCGGCCGAGAACGTCAGGTTCTTCACCGGGGTCCAGCGAGTGATCACACCCACCTGGCCGATGTTGAAATCAGGGTTACACGAGGTAATGCCTGGCACTGCGAGGAAGCCGGCGAAGCCGCCACCACCGCAAAGGAAGTTCTTGGCAAGCGATCCGAACGATGCATGCGCATAAGCACCGTAGAGAGCGGTGTTCCAGTACGGATCCCAGTTATGGGTGTACGCACCACGGAAGCCCCAAGTCTTAACAGTCTCCTGCGAGCTGAAGCCTGTCGCGGCAGAGCCGACATATACGGTGTCAGGCGCATTGGCGAAGCCGATGCTCTGGTACGCAATGCCCGAACCGCCGTACATGGAGTACGAGCTACCCGCGAGGTTCTGGAAGTTGTAGCGGGTCGCGCCGTCGGTGTAGACGCCCTGGATGTTGATCGTGTCACCCGCACCGGTCGGGATGTTCTTGATCGACAG
>NZ_FNCU01000034.1:0-87157 GCF_900099855.1 Bradyrhizobium sp. Rc2d
CAACGACGCTGTGGGGCGGCGCCGCGCGCCGGTCGAGCAGGTCTTCGCGCGCCTCAAGGTCGTCTATGGCTGGGCGCGCGCTCGCTATCTGGGCTTGGCGCGCAACCAGACGCATCTGCGTCTGCTTTGCCTCGCCATGAACCTCAAACGATGGGCGGTGCTGCGTCCGACAAGGGGGATGGCGTGACCGCCATCGCCCACGGCCATCGATTCAGCCGCGAAAACGGCCCACCGTTCGCGCCCCGCCCGAGGCCGCAAAAAAATCCTTGAAATCGCGCCTCACTCCTGCGCGACCGATTGCGCAAAGCTCTCGCAAGCGGGAGAGGGAGCGCACCGTCTTCGCGGCAACGCCGATGGCTCAGCTCCGTGTCACCGTCGTCGAGGACGGCACCAGCACGGGCTTCGCCAATGAGGGAATCAGCCGTGCCCGCTCGCGCTTGGCGGGGATGGCGCGGTAGACCTGCTTGGTGGCTTCGACGATGTGCACGCCGGCAAAGGGCAGTGACAGCGCCGCGCCAGCGCGCTCCCACATCTGCGCCGATTTCAATACCCAGCCGCCGGCATAAGGCGGCATGAACAGCGCCTCGCCCCAGGCCGTCGGCGTGAACCAGGTCTGGCGCAGCAGCTCGGTGATCTGCGAGCGCGAATAGGGCCGGCCATGGCCGAACGGCGTGCTGTCGGTGCGCGTCCACACCCCACGCCGATTCGGGATCACCGCGATGACGCGACCGGACGGCGCCAGCACGCGCCATACTTCGCGCAGCAGCGCAGCCGGATCGTCCGACATCTCCAGCGCGTGGACCAGCAGAATGCGGTCGACCGCGGCGTCAGGAAGCGGCAGCGAGAACTCGTCGACCAGCGAGGCCAGCGCGGGCCGCCCGGTCGGCCATTTCAGGACGCCCTGGGCCGCCGGCATGAACGCGATGCAGCGCTCGGCATCCTCGCGGAACAGTCCGAGATAGGGCGTGGGGTAGCCGATGCCGAGCACGCGCTGACCCTCGGCGCCCGGCCAGCGCTGCCTGATGCCGCGATTGATCATTTGCCGCGCCACGATCCCGAGGCGGCGGGAATAGAACTCGCGGAGGTCGACGACGTCGATGGTCATGACGGCAATGTAACATGCGTAAGGCCGCCGCCGCGCGCGGAATATTGCATTGCCTGCGCAACGTTAACGCCATATTTGTCTGGCGGGGCTGAGCCCGATGGAGATGTCATGGCCGCCGAAATTCGTACTTTCACCTGTTTAAACGACAATTTCGGTTATTTGATCCACGATGTGGAAACCAAGGCGACGGCGTCGATCGACGCGCCCGAGGCAGGTCCCATCCTCAAGGCGCTGGAGCGCGAGGGCTGGCAACTCACCGACATCCTGATCACCCATCATCACGGCGATCATGTCGGCGGGGTCGCCGAACTCAAGCAGAAATTCAATTGCCGCGTCGTCGCGCCGCATGACAAGACCACGAAGATTGCCAACGTCGATTTGCGCGTCGCCAATGCCGACGTGGTCAAGATCGGCAATCTGCTGGCGCGCGTCGTGGAGACGCCCGGCCACACGCTCGACCACGTCTCCTACGTGTTCGACAATGAGAAGACCGTATTCGCCGCCGACACGCTGTTCTCGATCGGCTGCGGCCGCGTGTTCGAAGGCAACTATCCGATGATGTGGGACTCGCTGTTGAAGCTGCGGGCCCTGCCCGACGACTTCAAGCTCTATTGCGGCCACGAATATACGGCATCCAACGTCAAATTCGCGCTTACCGTCGACCCCGACAATGCGGCGCTCCAGGCCCGCGCGGCCGAGGTCGCGAGGCTCCGGGCCGAGAACAAGCCGACCATTCCCGTACTGCTCGGCGACGAGAAGCGTGCAAACGTCTTCCTCCGCGCCGACGAGCTCTCCGTTGCGGCGAGGCTGCACATGAAGGGCGCGGATGCCGCCGCGGTGTTCGGCGAGCTGCGCGAGCGCAAGAACAAATCTTGAAGAACAAGTCCTGACGTGGACCGATGCCGACCGCAGCCGAGATCATCGCCCGCCTCGAACTCCGACCGCATCCCGAAGGCGGGCACTACCGCGAGACGTTTCGCGACCAGGCGACCGACGCGCAAGGACGCTCGCGCTCAACCTCGATCTACTTCCTGCTCGCGCGCGGCGAGCGCTCGCACTGGCATCGCATCGATGCGGTCGAGACTTGGCATTATTACGCCGGCAGCCCGCTGACGCTGCGCATCGCGCATGACGGCTGCTCCCAGCACGAGGTGCAGCTCGGCACGGACCTCGTCAGCGGCCAGCGGCCGCAGGCGATCGTGCCGGCCAATGCCTGGCAGATGGCGGAGACGACCGGCGAATGGACCCTGGTCGGCTGCACCGTTGCGCCCGCATTCGAGTTCGCGACCTTCGAGCTCGCGCCACAGGGCTGGGAGCCGTAGGTCTCGTTCACCGCTTCCGTAGCACCATGTCCTTCGCCGCGATCAGGCCGCCGCCGGCGATCAGGATGGCGGCGATGGCGATGTTGGCGCTGGCCTTTGCAAAGCCCGCGGCGATGAGGAAGCCGGTGGAGAGCAGCGGCGTCGCGTAGGAAGCGGCGCCGAGCACGCGGATGTCACCGCGCTTCATGCCGATGTCCCAGGCGTAGAAGGCAGCACCGACGGGACCGATGCCGAGCGCGACCACGGAAAGCCATTGCAGCGTGGTCTCCGGCCAGACGGTGGTCTCGAGCGCGGCATGCATCAGCGCGGCGAGCGCCGCGGTCGCGAGGCAGAATCCGGCGACCGCATCGGTCGGCACCGTCTTCAATCGCCGCGACAGCACCGAATAACTCGCCCAGACGAAAGCGGCGATGAAAGCCGCGACCAGTCCCGGCACCGCCCCCGGCGCAAAGCCGCTGCTATTGCCGGCAAACAGCAGCACGGTGCCGACGAGACCGAGCACGGCGCCGATGATGTGATGCAGGAAGAGCCGCTCGCCCGGCAGGAAGGACGAGAACAGCACGATCAGCAGCGGCCAGAGATAGTTCAAGAGGCCGGCTTCAGCCGGCGGCGCGAAGCGCAGCGCGAGGAAATAGAGCGCGTGATAGCCGAACAAGCCGCCAACGCCGACGACCCAGACGACGAGCGGCTGGCGCAGGCTGTTCGCCGCCTCGCCGCGGCCGATCCAGGTGAGCAGGCCGACGAGACCGCCGATCGCGAAGGTCATCGCGGCGAGCTGGAATGCCGGGATCTTTCCGGTCGCCACCGTCATCACTGAGAGCAGCGACCACATCAGGATCGCGGTCAATCCGATCAGCGTCGCGGTGCGGGGAGTCATTGTGGAAGGCCTCGTCATTCCGGGACGGCGCGTCGCGCCAGACCCGGAATCTCGAGATTCCGGGTTCGCCGCTGTCGCGGCGCCCCGGAATGACAGTGCATGGACAAATGCCCGGGACAAGCCCGGGCATGGCGATGTTGCCAATATCAGTCCGCGTGATGCCGACGCATCACACCATGTACTGGCCGCCGTTGACGGTCAGCGTCGAGCCGGTGATGGCGCCGGCCTCATCGGCGGCGAGGAACACGACGGCGCGCGCGATCTCCTCGGGCTCGCCGAGGCGGCCGATCGGGATCAGCGGCAGGATGGCCTTTTCCAGCACGTCCTTCGGCACCGCCTGCACCATCTCGGTGTTGATGTAGCCCGGGCAGATCGCGTTCACGGTGACGCCGCCTTTGGCGTTCTCCAGCGCCAATGCCTTGGTGAAGCCGATCTCGCCGGCTTTCGCCGCGGAATAGTTCACCTGGCCGAACTGGCCCTTCTGTCCATTGATCGAGGAGATGTTGATGATGCGGCCGAACTTGCGTCCGCGCATGCCTTCGATGACTTGGCGCGACATGTTGAACAGCGAGCCGAGATTGGTGCCGATCACGGCATTCCACTGCTCGAGGCTCATCTTGTGGAAGGCGCCGTCCTTGGTGATGCCAGCGTTGTTGACGAGCACGTCGATCGGGCCGACCTCGGCCTCGACCTTCTTCACGCCCTCGGCGCAGGCATCGAAACTGCTGACGTCCCATTTGTAGACCGCGATGCCGGTCTCGGCCTTGAACTTCTCCGCCGCAGCATCATTGCCGGCATAACTCGCCGCAACCTTGTAGCCGGCCGCCTTCAGCGCCTTGCTGATCGCAGCACCGATGCCCCGCGTACCACCCGTGACCAATGCAACACGTGCCATATCGTATTCCTTCCCTTGGACTCTTCGGAGTTTTCTGACGCGATCGTTTTTTAACTGCGGATTATGCGGGAGGTTTGACGGACATCAAGAACAAAACGCCCGGCATGAGCCGGGCGTTTCTCTTTAGTCGAGGCATGCGCAGTTGCGAAGAATATTTGATTTGCAACCGCTGCCTTTTTAATCGCGTGCAACGCACTCAGTCGCGTGTGCAGCGCACGCGTCAGTTACATGTCAGGCTTTCCTCAGTCGCGCGCCAGACACATCGCGATGCCCATGCCGCCGCCGATGCACAGCGTGGCAAGGCCCTTCTTCGAATCGCGCTTCTGCATTTCATGCAGCAGCGTCACCAGCACGCGCGCGCCGGATGCACCGATCGGATGGCCGATCGCAATCGCGCCGCCATTGACGTTGACCTTGGAGGTGTCCCAGCCGAGATCCTTGTTGACGGCGCAGGCCTGCGCCGCAAACGCTTCGTTGGCCTCGATAAGGTCGAGATCGCCGACACTCCAGCCGGCCTTCTTCAGCGCGGCGCGCGAAGCCGGGATCGGGCCCGAGCCCATGATCTTCGGATCGACGCCGGCCTGCGCCCAGGACACAATGCGCGCAAGCGGCTTCTTGCCTTCCTTGGCGGCCTGCTTCGCGGTCATGAGCACCACGGCGGCAGCGCCGTCATTGATGCCGGAAGCCGAACCCGCGGTGACCGTGCCGTCCTTCTCGAAGGCCGGCTTGAGCTTGGCCATCCCGTCGAGCGTCGCGCCATGGCGCGGATATTCGTCGGCGCTGACGACGACGTCACCCTTGCGGGTCTTGATGGTGACGGGAACGATCTCGTCGTTGAACCTGCCGGCCTTCTGCGCGGCCTCGGCCTTCTGCTGCGAGGCGACCGCGAACTCGTCCTGCTGGGCGCGGGTGATCTGCCACTGGCGCGCGACGTTCTCGGCGGTGTTGCCCATGTGATAGCCGTTGAAGGCATCCCACAGGCCGTCCTTGATCATGGTGTCGACCAATTCGAGGCCGCCCATCTTGACGCCGCCGCGCAGATGCTGGGCGTGCGGGGCCATGCTCATGGACTCCTGTCCGCCGGCGACCACGATCTCGGAATCGCCGTTGAGCAGCGCCTGATAGCCGAGCGCGACGGTGCGCAGGCCGGAGCCGCAGAGCTGGTTGACGCCCCAGGCCGGGCTCTCCACCGGAATGCCGGCGCCGATCGAGGCTTGGCGGGCTGGGTTCTGGCCCTGAGCGGCGGTCAGAATCTGACCCATGATGACTTCCGAGACGCGGCCGGGCTCGATGCCACCGCGCTCCAGCGCCGCCTTGATGGCGATGGCGCCGAGATCGTGGGCGGGAAGGGTCGCGAACGCTCCGTTGAAGCTTCCGACCGGGGTGCGGGCGGCGCTGACGATGACGACATCGTCTGACATGGGCATCTCCTGAGGTTGATTGGGGGCAGGCGGGGCTGGGAAAACGGCTCGCCAGTCTCGGACGGCATCCTGTTAACGTCGTTGCGGCATGTCAATCGGCCGGAGACCGAATTCATGCCGCAGCGCATTCAAAATAGTGTTCTTGGCGCTTTCGCAAGCACGTTTTTGCTGCCCGATTAACCGTGGCGCACAAAACGGTAGCGTGACCCCTTTGAAAATGCTTATTTTGTTGCGTTGCGTACTCTTCCCGCCCTGCGGCATTGCCCGTCGGGTTCCTGTTCTCCGCGCTTGCAAGTGAGAGCCCATGGCGAAATCAGACCAACCCACCACCATCAAGAAATACGCGAACCGCCGGCTCTATAATACCGGAACGAGCACTTATGTGACGCTCGAGGACCTCGCCGCCATGGTCAAGGACGGCGAAGATTTCCTGGTCTACGACGCCAAGACCGGCGACGACATCACCCGCTCCGTGCTCGCCCAGATCATCTTCGAGCAGGAGAACAAGGCCGGCCAGAACCTGCTGCCGACCACCTTCCTGCGCCAGCTCATCCGCTTCTACGGCGACAGCATGCAGATGGTGGTGCCGAAATATCTGGAACAGTCGATCGCGACCCTGACCCAGGAGCAGGAGAAGTTCCGTAAGCAGATCGCCAACACGCTGTCCGGCACACCCTTTGCTCCGCTCGAGGAGCAGGTCCGCCGCAACATGGAGCTATTCCAGCAGACCTTCTCGATGTTCAAGCCCTTCGCCGCGCCTCGCCCGGCGGCCGGCGCGGAGCCGGAGCCCGATGCCAATGCCGAGGCGCCGAAGGACAGCAACATCGACGATCTGCGCCAGCAGATGAAGGAAATGCAGGAACGCCTCGAGCGGATGTCGAAGAAGGACGAGTAGGTCCTCTCATTGGCGCCAACCCGCCGTGCCACGGGCGGACGATCGGCCGCTTTGACCGACTGCTTCCCAATGACGTCCTGGCGAAGGCCAGGACCCATACTCCGAGGCGGTGGTTGTTGATGCGGGCTGAGGCCGCAAATTGCGACCACAACATCGATTGGTGATAATGGGTCCTGACTTTCGCTAGGACGACGCTGGAGAGGCATGCCGCCATGTCCGACCGAAGCGCGCATTGGGACAACGTCTACGCCACCAAGGGCGAGGCCGAGGTGAGCTGGTTTCAGAGCAGCCCGACGACCTCGCTCGATATGATTCGCGCGGCCAATCCCGATCATGGCGCAGCCATCATCGATATCGGCGGCGGCGCATCGCGGCTCGTCGATGCTCTGTTGCAGGACGGATATCGCGATATCGCCGTGCTGGATCTCTCTGCCAACGCGCTTGACGTAGCGAAGAAGCGACTCGGCGCCGCCGCGTCAGCGGTCGACTGGATCGTTGCCGACGCCACGACTTGGCGCCCGGCAAAGACATACGATCTATGGCACGATCGCGCGGCGTTTCACTTCCTGACCGATCCTCGCGACAGAGCCGCCTATGTCGAGCGCCTGCGGTCGGCACTTGCGCCCGGCGGTCACGTCATCATCGCGACGTTTGCACCCGACGGCCCGGAGAGATGCAGCGGTCTGCCGGTGCAGCGCCATGACAGCGCGAGCCTTTTGGCGGAGTTGGGGGCGGAGTTCGAGCTAATCGAAGCGCGCCGCGAGACGCATCACACGCCGTGGGATTCGACGCAGGCGTTTCAGTTCAGCCGGTTTCAAAAGCGCAACTAAAGGTCGCTGTCATGCCCCGGCTTGCCGCCTTCGCTAAAGCTTCGGCGGCCGAGCACCCTTGTGGCCCCGGCGTAGCCTTGGCGGAGCCGGGACCGGGGCATCCAGTACGCCGCGGCCTCTCGATCAATCACTTCCGTCTCTGGAATACTGGATCGCCCGGTCAAGCCGGGCGATGACAGCGGAGTGAGTGGCGCGAAAGCGCTCGCAATGACGGAGTTCGCAGCTCAAGCCGCCAGCTTCACCGCATGCGCAAAGTCCCAATAGAGTTTTCGCGCCCGGGTGTAGAACGGACCGGGCTTCAGCTCACGCCCGTCGATGCGGACAACCGGCGCGACCTTGGCGAAATTCCCGGATGAGAATATCTCGTCGGCGGCGAGGAAATCGGCATAGCGCAGCGTCTTCTCGACCACGGTGATGCCGTCGCCGCGAAGCAGGTTGATCAAGCGCTGGCGCGTGATGCCGTTGAGGAACGTGCCGTTGGGCACCGGCGTGTAGACCACGCCGTCCTTGGCCATGAACACGTTGGAATTGCCGAATTCGGCGACGTTGCCGAGCATGTCGAGCATCAACGCGTTCTGAAAGCCGCGCGAGGCGGCTTCCGCCAACGCGCGCGAATTGTTCGGATAGAGGCAGGCGGCCTTGGCCTCGACCGGGGCGCATTCGGCGGTGGGCCTGCGGAACGGCGACAGCGTGATGGCGTTGCCGACGGGTTTTGGCATCGGCGCCTCGTAGATGCACAGGCACCAATTGGTGGTCTCGGGGTCGAACAGCACGCCGCCGCCCGAGCCGTTCTGCGCCCAATACATCGGACGGATGTAGAGTTCGGCATTGGCCGCGAAGCGCGCAATACCCTCGCGCGCGAGCGTGAGCCAAGTGTCGGTATCGATCACCGGCTTCAGGCCAAAATTGACCGCCGACCGATTGGCGCGGGCGACGTGGCAATCGAGATCGGGCGCCACACCCTCGAACGCGCGCGCGCCGTCGAACACGATCGAGCCGAGCCAAGCCGCATGGGTGCGCGGGCCCATGATCGGCACATTGCCGTCGTGCCATTTGCCCTCGAAGAAGGTCCAGCTCGGCGAATATTCGATCGGCTTCTTGATCTCGGCCATGACCGGCCTCCCCTTGGAAATATCCGGGCACTATTGTCCCAATTTCTAAACGATTTGCTGCGGAGATTGGGTAAGTTACCCTCTCCCCTTGTGGGAGAGGGTGGCTTCGCGGCACGCGAAGCCGGGTGAGGGGTCTCTCTCCGCGAACTCGATAGAGGTTCTATGCGGATACGACCCTCATCCGGCGCTTCGCGCCACCTTCTCCCACAAGGGGAGAAGGAAAATCTCATGCCGCTCGATCCGCTCGCAAAGCGCTTGTTGACCATGATGGCTGCCGCCACGCCGCAGGCACGAAGCCGGCCGAGCGTGGAGGCACGGCGGCAGTCACTGGCCAAGCTGATGCAGTTCGCGCGAGCTGATGCGCCGGATGTGACGACGTCCGACGGCACGCTGTCCGGCCCTGGCGGCGAGCTGCCCTATCGCCTCTATTCGCCTGCAAGCGCCGGTGAACGCGCGCCGGGCTTCGTGTTCTTTCACGGCGGCGGCCTCGTCGCCGGCAGCGTTGCCACGCATGACCGCATCGCGGCGGCGCTGGCGCATGCGACCGGCTGCCGCCTTGTCTCGGTCGACTACCGGCTCGCGCCCGAGCACAAATTTCCCGCCGCCGTCGACGATGCGATCGCCGCTACCGAATGGGTCGCGCGCGGAGCACCAACACTCGGCATCGATGCCGAACGGCTGGTGGTCGGCGGCGATTCTGCCGGCGCCACGCTGGCTGCGATCGTGTGTCAGGAGGCGGTCCAGAACGCAGGCCTCTCCATCGTCGCGCAATGCCTGATCTGCCCGGTACTGGATTTCGAAGAGACCTCGCCTTCGCGCGAGGAATTCGCCGAGGGTCATCTGATCGATCGCGCCACCATCGAAGCCGATCTCGCCGACTATCTGCCGGGCGGCCTGGATGCCGCCGATCCCCGCGTCTCGCCCCTGCGCGCGACGCGGCTCACAGGCCTGCCGACGGCGATCATCCACACCGCCGAGTTCGATCCGATGCGCGACGAAGGCAATGCCTATGCCCGCAAGCTGCTCGCCGCGGGCGTCGTCGTCGAGCATGTCTGCCACGACGGCATGGTCCACAATTTCCACGCCATGGGCGCGATCCTGCCGCAGGCGCAGCTCGTGCTATCGCAGATCGGCGAGCAAGTCAGGCGCGCGGTTGCGAGGTGAGGTCTTTCCCTCACCCCGTTGTGGACGAAGAAAGCAGCATCACACCCTGGCGCCGATCACCGCACGCGCCGCGGTCACGTATTCAGGCCAATGCGCGTCCGCATAGCGCTCGGCCTGGCGCGCACAAGCAAGGTCAGGCGCATGGGCTGCTGCAATCATGCGCGCAAAGCGCTCCTCGGCAACGGTGGCGTCGTCCATGGCAAGCTGCGGCGCGGCGGCTACCGCTGCGGTCGGGGCGACGACGAGCCCCGCCAGTCCAGTGAGCAAGATGCGACGTGACGTTTTCATGGCTGTCATTTCCTGTTGCCCTGTCCTGTTTCTTTTGCGCTTGCAATCATGAGCGGCGAATGCGTGCGACAAGGTAGCGCTCCGCTTCCGCCCGGTCCAGAAGCGCAAATGTGGCAAGCTAGTCCGGCACCGGCACGTCGAACGTGTTGAGCGTGACCGAGACCATGCAGTAAACGCCGACGAGGTAGGAGAGTTCGGCCGCGCCGTGCTCGCCAAACTCCTTCACGGCGGCGCGCCAGGTCAATTCCGGCAGAACGCCGCCACCGATCAGCGCCGACGCCACGTCATAGGCGACGGCCTCCTGCCTGGTGAGATCGACCGGCCGCTGTCCGGCGACGATGGTCGCGAGCTTCTCGTCGGACAGTCCGCGCCGCTCGGCGACCAGCACATGGGCATAGAGCTCGTAGCCGGAACGGAAATGCGAGCCGGTGACGAGGATGGCGACCTCGCGCACCGGCGCCGGCAGCAGCGGGTTCGACGCGATCGCCTTGACCAGCTCCCACACCGGCTTGCCGAAGCGCGGCTCCCGGATCCAAGGATTCCAGGGTCCGAGCAGCGCGCCGTCCTCGCGCATGTTCACAAAACCCTTGAAATGGTCCTTGATGCCGGCTCGCATGTCGTCATAGAGCGGCTTCTGTTCGTCGGTCAGATCCTTGGGATCGAGAATGGGAAGGCGCACGGCGGGGATCTCCTCGTTGAGAGGACGCAACCGTCACCGGCAAGCCTGTGCAAGGCAAGTGAAGTTGCTGTGACGACCGTGCAATTTTACAAGTAGTGTAGAGGCGTCCGCACAACCATGCTATGTCCCAGTATCTGTCATTGGCGAGGCATCGAATGACCGATCTAGTTGTCGGACTTGATAGTTGGATTATTCAGGATGGCAACTACGGTGATTTCGCTCAAGCGACAAACGCCTCATTCGCGCTCGAATTCTGTCCGGTAGTCCCGCTTCCGAAGTGCGGTCGATTTGACCAAAAGGCTCCGTCACTCAAGCAAATCGTGGAGAGTTCTTACCAAGTTGTTGGCCAAGTTGTGCACGCACAAGATGATTGGTGGGTACTGGACGCCGGCATTCTCATGTATTGCGACGGAAAGCCTTCTGACAAGGCCTGCCTGGACGCCTGGTTAGAAGGACTAATCTTCATCGGAGTAGATCCATTCTTTTACTTCGAAAGTCATGCGCACCAGCCAGGCGCGCCCGCCCTGGTCTACGATTGGCACATCGACAAGATCGAAATGGAGACAGGCCCTTTCATCGAAACGAAGCCAAAGCACTTTGAACGAGATCCCGAGAAATGCGGATGGAAAGAGGTCGCCAAGACCGACGCATGGCGCGAACAAGGCCCTTATCTGCTCCACTGTACGCGTCTAGGTGGGCCGCGCGCAGCCCGGAGCAGGAGCCGTCTCTGATCGACGCATTGCGAGGTCTGACCGCTCAAAACTCCAGCGGCGCGTTGTCGACGACTTCCTTCATCACGAAGAAGGTGCGGGTCTGGCGCACGCCGGGCAGCGCGATCAGCTGCTCGCCATGGATGCGGTTGAAATCCTCCATGTCACCGACGCGAATCTTGAGGAAATAGTCGAAATCGCCGGCGACGAGATGGCAGTCGAGCACGAACTTCAGTTTTGCGATCGCCTGCTCGAAAGTGGCAAAACTCTCCGGGGTCGAGCGGTCGAGCACGACGCCGACCATCACCAGCGTGCCCTTCGCCACCTTCTTCGGTGCCACCATGGCGCGCACAGTCGCAATGAAGCCGTCCTCGAACAGGCGCTGGGTGCGGCGATGGCAGGTGGCGGGGCTGATCGCGACGGTTTCGGCCAGCTCGGCGTTACTGAGCCGGCCGTTATTCTGCAGTAATCGCAATATCTTAAGGTCGATACGGTCGAGCCGGGCGGACATGGAAGAAACTTTCATTCACAAGCGAAATTCTGGAATGATTAGATGCGCTAGGCGTAAATTACGCAAGCTATGTCGCAATATTGCCGCCGCATTTGAGAGCACATTTCCTGCCGCAGGTGCTAGTTGCTGCGGCCAGCTCAACGCCAACCGGGATGACCCATGATGCTGGAAAAATTCGCGCGCTACCCGCTGACCTTCGGCCCGACGCCGATCGAGAAGCTGGAGCGACTGTCAAAACATCTCGGCGGCCAGGTCGAGGTCTATGCCAAGCGTGAGGACTGCAATTCGGGCCTTGCCTATGGCGGCAACAAGCTGCGCAAGCTCGAATACATCATTCCCGATGCGATCGCCTCCAACGCCGACACGCTGGTGTCGATCGGCGGCGTGCAGTCCAACCACACCCGCATGATCGCGGCGGTCGCAGCCAAGCTCGGCATGAAGTGCCGCCTGGTGCAGGAAGCCTGGGTGCCGCACGAGGACGCCGTCTATGACCGCGTCGGCAACATCATGCTCTCGCGCATCATGGGTGCCGACGTGCGCCTGGTCGATGACGGCTTCGACATCGGCATCCGCAAGAGCTGGGAGCAGGCGATCGAGGAGGTGAAGGCGGCGGGCGGCAAGCCTTACGCGATTCCCGCCGGCGCCTCCGTGCACAAATTCGGCGGCCTCGGCTATGTCGGCTTCGCCGAGGAAGTCCGCAAGCAGGAGAAAGAGCTCGGCTTCAAGTTCGATTACATCGTCGTCTGCACTGTCACCGGCTCGACCCATGCCGGCATGCTGGTCGGCTTCGCCGCCGACGGCCGCGCCCGCAAGGTGATCGGCATCGATGCATCGTTCACCCCTAGCCAGACGAAAGCCCAGGTGCTTGAGATCGCGCAGAACACGGCCAAGCTCGTCGAGCTCGGCAAGGAGCTCGTCACTGATGACGTCGTGCTGATCGAGGACTACGCCTATCCCGCCTATGGCGTGCCGTCGGAAGAGACCAAGGAGGCGATCCGCCTCACCGCGCGTCTGGAAGGCATGATCACCGACCCCGTCTACGAGGGCAAGTCGATGCAGGGCCTGATCGATCTTGCGAAGAAAGGCTATTTCGAGAAGGGCGCGAAGATCCTCTACGCCCATCTCGGCGGCGCGCCTGCGCTGAACGGGTATGCGTACGCGTTCCGGAATGGCTGAGGCACTCAGCTCTCGCCTCATACACAGCTGTCGTCCCGGACAAGCGTAAGCGCAGATCCGGGACCCATAACCACCGCGCCTCCTTTGGCGAAGACTCAGTGGTTGCCAGCCTGCCGCAACAACTTCTTCCTGTGATTATGGATCCCGGATCTGCGCTTACGCTTGTCCGGGATGACGTGGGAGGGAGTTGAGCGCGACAACAAACGCTGCGTTGCCCTACCTCGTCCTGATGATCTGCAGCAGCTCGTCGCCGTAATGCTCGAGCTTCTTGTCGCCGATGCCGGGCACGTTGCGGAGTTCGTCCAGCGTCGTCGGCCAGGCCCGGACGATGCCGTCGATGGTGGCATCGTGCAGCACGACATAGGCGGGCACGCCGCGCTCGCGGGCGACGTCGGAACGCCAGGAGCGCAGCCGCGCGCGCAATTCGGGATCGACATCGCCTTGCGGCGCGCTCGCCGCGGGCGCGAGGTCGCCGCGGCGCGATTTGGCCCGGCTAGAACGGATGCGGGTGCCGGGCGCTTCCTCGCGCAGCCACACCTCCGTTTCGCCGCGCAGCACGCCGCGCGAAGAATCCGTCAGCTTCAGCGCGCCGAATGCTTCGCTGTCGCTCTGCAAATGCCCCATTGCCACCAATTGCCGCAGCACCGTGCGCCACTGCTTTTCGTTGAGCTCGCGGCCGATGCCGAACACCGACAGCTTGTCGTGGCCGAACTGCGTCACCTTCTCGGTCAGGCGCCCGACCAGCACGTCGATCAGGTGCATTGCGCCGAAGCGCTGGCCGGTGCGGTAGACGCAGGACAGCAGCTTCTGCGCCAGCACCTTGCCGTCGCGCATCTTTGGCGGCGTCAGGCAGTTGTCGCAATTGCCGCAACTCTCGCCCATCACGATCTCGCCGAAATAGGCAAGCAGCCGCCGGCGCCGGCAGTGCGGCGTCTCGGCAAGACCGACCAGCGCGTCGAGCTTGCCGATCGAGACCCGCTTGAAATCGTCGGAGGCGTTGGATTCGTCGATCATGCGGCGCTGCTGCACGATGTCCGAGAGGCCATAGGCCATCCAGGCGGCCGACGGCTTGCCGTCGCGGCCGGCGCGTCCCGTCTCCTGATAATAGGCCTCGATGCTCTTGGGCAGATCGAGATGGGCGACGAAGCGCACGTCGGGCTTGTCGATGCCCATGCCGAACGCGATGGTCGCGACGATGACGATGCCGTCCTCGTTGAGGAAGCGGTCCTGGTTCCGGGAGCGCACGCTGCTGTCGAGGCCGGCATGATAGGGCAGCGCGGCAATATCGGCGTCTTGAAGCGCGGCGGCGACCTCCTCGACGCGGTTGCGGGACAGGCAATAGACCACGCCGGCATCGCCCATGTGGCGCTCGCGGATGAATTCCTTCAGCTGCGACACCGCATTGCGCTTGTCGACGATCTCGTAGCGGATGTTGGGCCGGTCGAACCTGGAGACGAATTGCGGGGCGCCCGTCAACTCAAGCCGCGCCACGATCTCCTTGCGCGTCAGCTCGTCGGCGGTCGCGGTCAACGCGATGCGGGGAACGTCGGGAAAGCGCTCGGCGATGATGGACAAACCAACATATTCGGGCCGGAAATCGTGGCCCCATTGCGAGACGCAATGGGCTTCGTCGATCGCGAACAGCGCCACCTTCGCCTGCGCCAGCATCGACAGGCAGCGCGGCGTCACCAGCCGTTCCGGCGCAACATAGAGCAGGTCGAGATCGCCCGCGATCAGGCGCCGCTCCACCTCCGAGGCCTCCTGCGGAGTCAGCGACGAGTTCAGCGCGGCCGCGTTGACACCGGCTTCGATCAGGCCGGCGACCTGGTCGCGCATCAGCGCGATCAGCGGCGAGACCACGATGCCGCAGCCCTCGCGCAGCAGTGAGGGGAGCTGATAGCAGAGCGACTTGCCGCCGCCAGTCGGCATCAGCACCAGACAATTGCCACCATCCGTCACGTGCCGGATGATCTCGCCCTGCGCGCCGCGGAACCCCGGCAGTCCAAACACCGAATGCAAGACCGACGGCGCATCGCGGCCGTTGGCCGGCGCCGGCAGTGGAGCGGTGGAAGGGGAGGACATGGGCGTGTCGGGAAAGGCTGTGAGATTCGTCACAAGGCCAGTCGCATGACCGCGCGGGCGTGGCAAGGCCGTTTGCGGGGCAAAGGCAGTCTTCCCTCTCCCCTTGCGGGAGAGGGTGCCGAGCGAGGCTCGGCGGGTGAGGGGTTCTATCCGCGAACTCGATAGAGTCTACTATGCTGAGACAACCCCTCATCCGGCGCTTCGCGCCACCTTCTCCCGCAAGGGGAGAAGGAAGAGAGCAGCTACACCCCGATCCGTCGCAAAGCTTCCGCGACAGTCACGATCGGCATGTTGCGTTTCCGGGCCGCCTTCAGCGCATGGCGCATCAATTGCGGCGTGCAGCCAAAGGGGCTCGGCGCGTTGGCGACGTCGTGGCCGTAGAAGATCAGCCAGCCGCCGCTTTCGACCGCCTCATCGAAATAGCGGTCGATGCCGGCCGCATCGATCTCGCAATCGATCAAAGGCGACGCGCGCAGGAACTGGAGGTCGATGACGTCGCTGTTAACGCCGGGAAGGATGCCGCGCGCCGAGCGATAGGCCCTTGTAAGCTGCGGCTTGCGCCAGACCGAGGCGAGGCCATACGGATAGGCGAAGTTCTGCAGCACGATCGAGGAATCGATGCTGCGGAAATAGTTGCGGTTTCGCTCGATCTCGCGGGCCATGGCGGCCGCGTCGAGATCGACCGCGCACTGATGCGAGAAGGTGTGGCAGGCAATCTCGTGACCGGTCCGGTGAAGCCGCACGATCGCGTCATTCGACAGCCCATGCCAATGGTCCGACGGCTGATCGATCAGGCTGCCGGAGAGGTAGAACGTGCCGCGGCCGTCATGCTGCTCCAGGAGCTCGGCACCCTCGTCTGCGGCGCTATCGGGGGCATCGTCGAAGGTGAAGCTCACCATCGGCGCACGCGCAGGCAACCGGTGCGGCGCGGCGCGGAAATGCCGGGCCAGCCGATTGCTCACGCGTCCCTGGAGTTCCGACCACACGCTGCGTTTCCTGCGATTTCGTATTTCTCTACTGATTTCTCTACTGAAACATTCGTGCGCTGGTTGAGGCAAGCCTAACGCTCAAGTAATCCTAACACGAAACCAACATCCCTTTGGCTAGCGCGCCGAGACCGGCGCGTCGGCATCCGCACCGAGATATTGCAGCCAGTTCCGGAACAATGCCGCCGCCGCGCTGCCGGCGGCGATATCGGCGCGCAAATTCAGCGCGGGCAATTCGTTGGTGAGCGCCGGATGGCGCTGGTGCCGCGCCTGTTTCTCGAAGCGGGTCAGTTTCTCTTCCGTCGCTGCGTCAAAATAACTCACGGGCAGGTTCGGATAGTTATCGCGCTCACGCGCGAGATAGCGGCCGATGTCGCGCAGATATTCGCGCTGGAGCGACAGCGCATCATATTCCGGGTGGCCCTGGAAGAACACGAAACGGCTGGCATATTGGCGGACGAAGACATCGACGCCAGCCTCCTCCGAACGTGTCAGCACCTGGTATCCGGCCTGAACGAGGTCGTCCTCGGCGATCTCGTTCAGGCGCGAATGCGAGACCTTGAGCGGCGCAGGCGCACCGCGCGTCAGGGGATCATGCGCTACGGCTTCGCAGTCGAAGATGCCGTGACATTTGGCCGGCAGCCGCCGTCGTTCGATACGGTCGAGATGCAGCACCGCCGCATGCGCGGCGAGGCACGACCAGATCGTCGAGCGCGTGTTGATCTTGGCCCAGTCGACGAGGTCGGTCAGATCGCGCCAGTACGGCTCCTGGTCGAGCTCCGGCGCGACCGGTTCGGCGCCGGTCACGATCAGTCCGTCGAATCTCTGGCGCTTGAGATCCGCAAGATCGGAATATTCACTCTCGACGTGCCACTTCGCTTCCGGCGATCGCTTCACGGAAGGAAGCGAGAAGCAGTGGAAGCGGATGCGGCGCGGGCCCGCGGCGGCCTGGAGCAGCTTCATGAACTGTCGCTCGGTCGCCTTCAGCGCCGGGTCCGGCATGTTGTTGATCAGCCCGATGGTCAGCTCGGCGCCGCCCCGATCAGGCGCGAGATCACTCTCGGCCGGCACCAGTGCCGGGCTCGACATGACTTGATCCCTGTCGATCAAGATCGTCATCGGCGCCCTGGCCTACTCCGCGGCCTGGAGGCGCGACGACGGGCAGGCCTTTTCCAGCGCCTGGTCGATGTCCTCGATGATGTCGGCGGAATGCTCGATGCCGATCGACAGGCGGATCGTCTCCGGCAGCACGCCGGCTGTCCGCTGCTGCTCCGCCGACATCTGCCGGTGCGTGGTCGAGGCCGGATGGCAGGCGAGCGACTTGGCATCGCCGATATTGACGAGCCGCGTGATCAGCTTCAACGCATCGTAGAAGGTCTTGCCAGCTTCCATGCCGCCCTTGATGCCGAAGGTGAACAGCGAGGAGGCATTGCCATTCAGATATTTCTGCACCAGCGGATAATAGGGGCTGTCCGGGAATCCGGTGTAATTGACCCAGGCGACGCGCGGGTCACCGCGGAGGAATTCGGCGACCTTGCGGGCGTTCTCGACGTGGCGCTCCATGCGCAGCGCCACGGTCTCGATGCCCTGGAGCAGCAGGAAGGCGTTGAACGGCGAGAGCACCGAGCCCATGGTGCGCTGATAGACGCTGCGCGCGCGCTCGATATAGGCGGTCCTACCAAAGCGCTCGGCATAGACGAGGCCATGATAGGACGCGTCCGGCTTGTTGTAAGCCGGGAAACGGTCGGCGTATTTCGCCCACGGGAAGTTTCCGGAATCGACGATGGCGCCACCGAGCGTGGTGCCGTGGCCGCCCAAAAACTTGGTCAGCGAGTGCACGGCGATGTCGGCGCCGTAGTCGAACGGCTTGAGCAGAATGGGGGTCGCGACCGTGTTGTCGACGATCAGCGGCACGCCATGCGCATGCGCGATTTTCGCCAGCCCCTCGATGTCGCAGACATTGCCGGCGGGATTGCCGATGGTCTCGGCGAACACGGCGCGGGTATTCTCGTCGATCAGCTTCTCGATCGCATCTAGCTTGTCGCTCTCGGCGAAGCGGCCGGTGATGCCCTGCCGCGGCAGGATGTGCGAGAGCAGCGTGTGCGTGGTGCCGTAGAGCTGCGGCACGGAAGCGATGTTGCCGCCGTGATCGGCGACGTTGACAAAAGCGAAATGCAACGCCGCCTGGCCGGTCGCAACCGCGAGCGCGCCGACGCCGCCTTCGAGCTGCGCAATGCGCTTCTCCAACACCGCGCTGGTCGGATTGGCGATCCGGCTGTAACGAAAGCCCTCGGCCTCGAGATTGAAGAGCGCGGCGCCATGATCGGCGCTGTCGAAGGCGTAGGCCGCGGTCTGGTAGATCGGCACGGCGACGGCGTGCGTGGTGGCTTCCGGTTCGTAGCCGGCGTGAATAGCGATCGTCTCGTTGCGCATCGTGCCACCTCCGCGTGGGGCGGGCCGCACTTATTGGCCTCACGGCATGTGCGTTGTCCGCCGTCCTCCTGTTAGAGGCGGGTGGTAAAGCGGACAATAATTCGCCTAGAGATCGAGGAAGTAACCCTAACGCTTGTCGGCGAGGTGGCCAGAATTCGGGTTAAACTGGATTAACGAATTGACGAAGTTTGCTGCGGCAGCGGCGTTACTTTTGCCTTCTCCCCCTTTGGGGAGAAGGCAGGTCAACGCGGCGATAGCAAGGCTACATCTAAGCCATCTGCTCCCACAGCCTGTGGGCGAGCACGCCGACGCGCTTCTCGATCGCGGCCGCCGCATCGAGCGCAAGATCCTCGCGATAGCGCCCAGCAATGAGCTGCACGCCGATCGGCTTGCCGTCGTGGAGCGCCACCGGCACCACCGCACCGGGCAGGCCCAGCACGTTGATCGCCGAAATGAAGCGGATCTCGCCCCAGAAGATCTCGCGCACGCGCTCGGGACTGACCGTGTCCTCGCGCGGGCCCGGCGTCGGCTTCACCGTGGTCGGCGCCAGCACGACCGGATACTCCTCGAAGAACAATTGCCAGGCGCGGATGTGTCCGTTGCGCGCGGCCGTCGCCTGCATCCAGGCTTTGAGATCGAGCACATTGGCCTTGGTCTTCATGCCGCCCCAGGCCTTGTGAAAATCCTCGGAGGTGACCTTCAGCATGCTGGCTTCCTGCATCACCACGGTCTCGTTGGTGATGATGTCGCACCAGGTCTGCCAGACTCCGTTGATGTCGGGCACCTCGACCTCGCTGACGCGATAGCCGGACCGCTCGAGATGATCCGCGGCCTGGCGCAGCGCCGCGGTGACCTGCGGATCGACGTCCATGTCATCGGGGATCTTTGCCAGCGCGACCTTGATCGGCCCCTTCGGCTTCGGCCCGGCCAGCGGCGCCGGCACCCACCAGGGATCGCGCGGATCGCGTTGGCTCATCACCTCCAGTGCGAGGCGAACGTCGGCGACGTGACGGGCGAGCGGCCCCTGCGCCGACATCAGATGGGCCAGCATCGGCCGCTCGGCGGTGGCGCTTCCGTTAAAAGCGGGGATGCGTCCCTGCGTCGGCTTGATGGTGGCAACGCCGTTGCAGTGCGCCGGCCAACGCAACGAGCCGCCGATGTCGTTGCCGTGGGCGATAGTGCCGATGCCGGCCGCCACCGCCGAGCCTGCGCCGCCGGAGGAGCCGCCGCAGGTAATGTTCGGATCCCAGGGATTCAGCGTCAGCCCGTGCAGAGGATTGTCGGTGAAGCCGCGGAAGGAGAATTCCGGCGTATTGGTGAGTCCGATGACGATCGCGCCGGCCTTTTTCAAGTTGCGCACCACGGGGGAATCCGACGGTGCGATGAGGTCCTCGTTGGCGGGAACGCCGTTGAAATTTGGCCGGCCTTCGTAGTCGACATTCTCCTTGATGGTTATGGGCACGCCATGCAGGAGGCCGAGCTCGCCGCCCTTCGCGCGCTGCCTGTCGGCCGCGTGCGCAGCCTTCAACGCCTCTTCCGAGAGATCGACGACGACGGCGTTCAGCCTCGGATTGATGGCGTGCATCCGTTCGAGATGCACTTCGACCGTCTCGACGGCGGAGATTGCACCGGAGCGGATGGCAGCCGCAGTCTCGACCGCCGACCATTGCCAGGCCGGCCCCTTGGGACGGCGCGACGAGGCCGGCTTGAGCCGCGTGGCCTTCCTTGCCTTCTTCGCAACGACGGCCTTGCGGCTTGTGCTTTTCTTGCTGGAGGTCTTAGCCGGTTTCTTCGAAGCGGCTTTTTTCTTGGTCGTCGTCTTCGCCACGTCGCATCTCCTGAAATTGCGTCGCAGAGGTTACGGATGGCGAAAGGACGTGTACAGGTGCGTTTTCTGCATGGCGCGATGGCGCGGCGCGGCGAATCGTCCGCGAACGCGCCGCTGCGCTATTCCGCGGGACAAGCCGCAACGGCGGCTTGCGCGCGGTCCAGCCGGAGGCTCCACAGCGCGAGCACGAGACCGACAGCGGTGATGCCGGCTGCGACCAGAGGGAGCGCCGAAAGGCCGAGCCCGCGATCGATGGTGACGCCGCCGGCCCAGGCGCCGAGGGCGTTGCCAAGATTGAACGCGGCGATGTTGAGGCTGGAGGCGAGCGTGCGGCCATTGGGGCCTGCCGCTTCCAGCACGCGAAGCTGGAGCGGGGCGACGGTCGCAAAGGCGGCGATGCCCAGCAGCAGGATCAGCATGATCGCCGGGATCTTGACCGACAGTACGGCGGCAAGGCCAAGAAGCACCAAGGCGAGCACGGCGAGCGTTCCGATCAGGGCGCCGGCGAGGCCACGGTCGGCGAGCTTGCCGCCGGCGACGTTGCCGATCGCGAGCCCGACGCCGAATACCAGCAGGATCGGCGAGACCGCGGTCTCCGAAAAGCCGGTGAAGCGCGTCAGGATCGGCTGGATATAGGTGAAGACGACGAACAGGCCGGCAAAGCCGAACACGGTCATGGCAAGGCCGAGCAGCACCTGCGGGCGGCCGAGCACCGATATTTCCTCGGCAAGCGAGACCGGCTTGTCGCCGTTGCCGACATGGCCGGGCACGAGCGCGGCGACCACAGCAAAGGCGATCACGCCGATGACCGTCACGGCCCAGAATGCCGCGCGCCAGCCGAGCATCAGGCCGAACCAGGCGCCGAAGGGCACACCCAGCAGTGTCGCGACCGTGAGGCCGATGAACATGGTGGCAATCGCCGAGGCCCGCTTGTCCTCGGCGACGAGGCTCGTCGCCACCACCGACCCGACTCCGAAGAAGGTACCGTGGGCGAGCGAAGTCAGCACGCGCGCGGCCATCAGCAGTTCGTAGTTCGGCGCCAATGCGCAGGCGGCATTGCCCAGCGTGAAGATCGCCATCAGCGCCAGCAGCACGGACTTCCGCGGCATGCGCCGTGTGGCGAGCGTCAGCACCGGCGCGCCGACGAACACGCCGAGCGCATAGCCGGAGATGAGCAGGCCCGCGACCGGCACCGAGACATGCATCTCGGCGGCGACCTGGAGCAAGAGGCCCATGATGATGAATTCGGTGGTGCCGATGCCGAAGGCACCAGCGGTGAGCGCAAGGACGGCGGGAGGCATGCGTGGCTCCGATGGATGAGACGAGCCACGCAGATAGCCGCACCGCAGCAAAACCATTAGAATGTCCGCAATCCAATCATTTGTGACGTGAATTCAACATGGCCCGCTTCGACACCAACCGCTCCGCCGAGATGGAGGTTTTCGTCCGCGTCGTCGACTTAGGCGGCTTCACGCAGGCCGCACGAAAGCTGCGCCTGACGCCGTCGGGCGTAAGCAAGTTGATCTCGCGGCTCGAGGCACGGCTGGGCTCGCGCCTGGTCAACCGCACCACGCGCAAGCTGACCCTGACCGAAGAAGGCCAGGCGTTCTACCAGCGGGCCGTGCGGATCCTCGCAGAGATGGAGGAAGCCGAACGCGAGGCGGCCTCCGGTGCGGCCCCGCGCGGCCGCCTCACGGTGAACAGCAACATTCCGTTCGGCATGCTGCATGTGATGCCGCTGATCCCGCGCTTCCTGGAAGAGCATCCCGACGTCACGCTCGATCTCGTGCTTACGGACACGCTGATCGACCTGATGCAGGAACGCGCCGACGTCGCCATCCGTGTCGGCCCATTGCGTGCGTCGCGTCTCGTCGCACGGAAACTCGGCACCAGCCGCATGGTCGTGGTCGGCGCGCCGGACTATCTCGCACGCTGCGGCACGCCGAAGACGCCGGCGGATCTCGCCGATCACCGCGGCATTGGCTGGACGTTTCCGCGCAGTATCCGCGGCTGGCCATTCAAGCGCGGCGACCACACCGAGGAAGCGGTGCCGCCGCCCGTCGCGCGCGCCAGCGACGGCGAAGCCGCGCGCCGCCTTGCGCTGGGCGGCGTCGGGCTCGCGCGCCTCGCCCTCTTCCACATCGGCCCCGACATCGAATCCGGCCGCCTCGTGCCGGTGCTGCAAAGCTACAATCCCGGCGATCGCGAAGACATCCACGCCGTCTATGTCGGCCACACCGCGCCGCTCCCCGCACGCGTCCGCGCGTTCATCGATTTCCTCGCCGAGCATGTGCGGGTGAGCGACCCGGCGCTGAAGCGCGCGGGGGATGGAAGGTGGAGATTGGTGGGATGAGCCCCGATGGCTAACAGAATGTCAGTCAACCGGGCGCCGCCATCGCAAGGGATCTATCTCTTCCTTGACAAAATGCAGCCGTGAAAGCGCTGTTCCCAAGGCAACATAATGAGGAGCAACGCGCTGTGGATTCGCTTTCTGA
Source organism: Bradyrhizobium sp. Rc2d (assembly GCF_900099855.1). Lineage (NCBI taxonomy): Bacteria > Pseudomonadati > Pseudomonadota > Alphaproteobacteria > Hyphomicrobiales > Nitrobacteraceae > Bradyrhizobium > Bradyrhizobium sp. Rc2d. The sequence goes on from NZ_FNCU01000034.1 coordinate 22,810, forward strand.
TCGCTCGAGGTCCGCCGTGGCTGGGGCCCTCATACCCGATTGCGGCCTGGGCTGAGTCTACCCACCTGATCGATAGGTAGGCAAAAGAGGAGAATCCAATGACTGAGTTCGCAAGGCCGCGCGCCATTGGCTTCAACCACATAGCTTTGGAAGTCGGAGAGATCGAAGAAGCGCTGGCATTCTACGGCCGTCTGTTCAGCTTCGAGCTACGTGGCAAGACCGACACCATGGCCTTCATCGATCTGGGCGACCAGTTCATCGCGCTGCAGAAAGGCCGCCGGCAAGCAGCGGACGACGGCCGCCATTTCGGGCTCGTGGTCGACGACAAGGAAGCGGCGCGCAAGGCGCTGGACGCCGCGGGTGTCGCCGTGATCGATGGACCCTTCCTCGATTTTCGCGATCCGTGGGGCAATCGCGTCGAAATCGTGGGTTATGACAATATCCAGTTCACCAAGGCTCCGAACGTGCTGCGCGGGATGCGTCTGACACACCTCGGTAAGAACGAGCATGCGAAGAAGGAACTCGCCGAGAAGGGCATGGCGGTGGGGCCAGGCTGAAACAGGCCGTGACGTTCTTGTCTCTGCACGGATCAGAACCAGTATCGTCTTTGGAACGCGCGATGGTCGCCTCCGTTGTGTTGACATATCAATCGAAGAAGCCCCCGCATCATCGAAATCTGTCGGGGCAGACTGGCATAGGAGTTGATCATGAAGAAGATCAGCGATGTGATGACGCGCGACGCGAAAGTCGTAAATCCTAACGACACGATACAGAATGCAGCAAAGCTGATGAAAGAGTGCGATTGTGGCGTATTGCCCGTGGGTGAAGGGGACCGCCTCGTGGGCATGATCACAGACCGCGACATTGCGGTGCGCTGCATCGCGGACGGCAAAGGCCCGAACAGCAAGGTCCGTGACGCGATGACCCAAGAGGTGAAATACTGCTTCGAAGACGAGGACATATCTCACGTCTGTACGAACATGAGTGAGATCCAGGTACGACGATTGCCCGTGGTAGACCGGAACAAGCGCCTGGTCGGGATCGTGTCGCTTAGCGATTTGGTGCGCCAGTCGGCAGGGACTGCCAAGGCGCTGCATGGAATCGCGCGGCCGAGCCAGCAGCACAACCAGAGTTCCGCCACCGCCTGAGTCCAACACCGGCCTGTAGCGGGGCGTGTTCCTCTGATTCAAGGAGCAGGTTCAGCACGGTGCTCCGGGAACTTCCTACTTGGATGCCGGGGAACTAGGCTGCATTAACACAGGCCGCCGACGAAAATTTCCGGGAACGACTGCGCCGTGTGGCAGTTATCCAGTCAGAGCAAGTAACTTTTGAAAGGTGGAATCCTTGAAAAAGTGAAAGCTCGAGCCCCGTCATTCCAATCATTGGATGGCGGGGTTTATTTTTGTTTCAGGCAGCCAACTGCAGGACCTTCTCTTCAATCGAGCGGCGCGAAATGCCGTACCTGTCGAGCAATTCGTCTTTCGTGCCAGAGCGCGGCAGTCGTGCAATCCCCAGCCGATGCACCGGCGCCGTCGAGCCAACCGCGGTCGACACGGCATCGCCCAGCCCGCCATCGATCGCGTGGTCCTCGACGACAATCAGCCCCTTGGTATCACGAGCGGCTGCCGATAGCGTGACGACATCGATAGGCTTCACCGAGTAGGCATCAATCACGCGGATCGAAATCCCACGTGCATCGAGCATGTCGGAAGCGGCCAACGCCTCATGCACCGTAATACCAGCCGCAACGACAGTGAGCCGATCTTGCAGCGACGAGCGCAGCACCTTGCTGCCGCCGATCGGAAACTCCTCCGCATTGGAGTAGATCACCGGCGTCTTGGGCCGTGTCGTCCGGATGTAGACGATGCCATTGGTACGCGTCGCCATCGCGGTCAGCTGCTCGGCGCTCACCGCATCTGCCGGATACAAAACCGTACTTTCGATCAGGGCGCGGAACATGGCGAGATCCTCAAGGCCCATCTGCGACGGGCCGTCCTCGCCGATCGACACGCCGGAATGGCTGCCGCACAGGACGAGATGGGCGGGCCGCGAATACTGCGCCATGCGGATGAAATCATAAGCACGCGTGAGGAAGCAGGCGAACGTCGCTGCACATGGGATCTTGCCCGCCGCTGCGAGTCCGAGGGCGACGCCGACCATGTTCTGCTCGGCGATGAAACTCTCGAAGAACCGTTCCGGGTATCGGGCCGCGAACGGCTCTGTTCCGGTGGAGTTCTTCACGTCGCCGTCAAGCGCTACCAGAGCGGGCTCCTCGCCAGCGAGCTTCTCCAGCGCGTGCCCGAACGCCTCGCGGGTGGCGACCTTATCGCCCAGCCGATAGGCGGGAGGGGCGTGTGTCGCGGCCACGCGCTGCGGGCGCGCCATCTGGCCGACGCGACGTGGCTCGACGACGGGCGGCGCCTGCGTCTCATCGCCCAGTTCGTCCAGTGCCTGCGACATCTGCTTGCGGTCGAGCGGTTTGCCGTGCCATCCGTCCGCTCCTTCCAGGAACGAGACCCCTTTGCCCTTGATGGTACGCGCGAGGATGGCGGTCGGGCCACCGTCATCATGCGCGGTCCGAAATGCCGCAAGGATCGCTGTCATATCGTGACCGTCGATCTCGATGGTGCGCCAGCCGAAGCTCGCGAATCGACGCGCGAACACCGCGGTATCGTGGTGATAGGGCGCCGCCTCGCTCTGGCCGAGACCGTTGATGTCAACGATCGCCGTCACGTTCGCAAGGCCATTGAGCGAAGCAAACTGCGCGGCCTCCCACACTGAGCCTTCCGAGCATTCGCCGTCGCCAAGCAGGCAGAACACGCGGGCATCGATGCGGTCCAGGCGGTTCGCCGCTGCGAGCCCGTTGGCCGCCGCAAGCCCCTGTCCGAGCGATCCGGTCGCGACCCTGACCCATGGATTGAGCGGAGTCGGATGGCCTTCCAGCGTGCTATCGATTCGCCGCAGTGACAGCGGATCCTCGCTGATGGCGCCGGCTTCGTGCAAGGCCGCCCACAGGATTGGCGCCGCATGGCCCTTCGACAGAACGAACGTATCGACATTGCGCGCGGCCGCATCGAGCGGATCCCAGCGCATCTCGCGGAAGAACAGCGCTGCCACGATATCGGCGCACGACATGCAAGAGGTGGGATGACCTGAGCCCGCTTCCGTCGTCATGCGGATCACCAGTCGCCGCAGCCGGCGGGCCTCTGCGCGCAGATCGTCCACGTCACGGAAGGCCACAGCGCGCTCACCCTTGGTGGCGAACAGCTTGAGCAGCGAGTCGAACGGATCGATGAACTTCTGGACCGCGTCGTTCTCGAGCTGGGCCGTGACCAGATCGAACGACACCCCAAGCCGACCCAGATCTTCCATGACGCGCCGCGCGCGCTGCACATCGTGCGTGACCGTGGCCTGCACAGTGCCGTGGTCGCGGAACCCTGCGATGGTCTTGCGCGTCATCGTGTTGATGGTCATTGGACCGATCAACGGCTCGACATACATGAGATCCGGATAGTCCGGGTTCTTGGTGCTGGTGCTCGCCCATAGCATCCGCTGTACCCGCCCGCCTTTCTCGGCGAGCGCCATCCAGCGGTTACTCGCCCGGATATGGCTAAATGCCTGATAGGCGAGCTTGGCGTTCGCGATCGCGACCTTGCCCAGAAGGCTGAGTGGATCAGGATCGGGAGGCAGGCGGTCGGGCACGATGCGCTGCCGCAGCAGTCGATCGACGAGCACATCGATGCGACTGAGGAAAAAACTTGCGACCGAAGCGATGCGTTCGATCGGCTGGCCTGCGTCCAGCCGCCGTTCAAGCGCTCGCAGGTAGGCCTCGGCCACCGCCTCGTAGCGGGCGATCGAGAACAGCAGCGTGATGTTGACGTTGATGCCTTCGAACAGCAGCTGCTCGATGGCCGGAACCCCTGCCGGAGTGCCGGGAATCTTGATGAACAGGTTGGGCCGGTCGACCAGTGTCCACAGCCTCCGCGCCTCTTCGATCGAGGCCTCTGTGTCATGCGCGAGGTGGGGCGATACTTCGAGGCTCACAAAACCGTCGACACCCGCGGTCTCCTCGTACACCGGGCGCAGGATATCACAGGCGTTGCGTACGTCGCTGGTAATGAGATCTTCATAGATGCCGGCTGGGGATCGGCCCGCCACGGCCGCGCGAACGATGTCATCGTCGTAATCCGCGTCTTCCGCGACCGCCTTCTCGAAGATGGCCGGATTCGACGTGATACCACGCAAGCCTTCCTCGCCAACCCGCCGTGCCAGATCGCCGCTATTGATCATTCGCCGGGTGAGATCATCCATCCAGCAGCTCTGGCCTTGCGCCAAGAGTTCGATCGTCCGGTTCATATGCGGTCTCCTTAGTTCAAGTGCCTGGAAAGCCGACCATGCACTGCCTTTATTGCCATTCGCCCTTGATCAGCGGACCGATGGGATGCTCGCGCGGCGACATCTTGAGCTGGCGGAAAATGTCGGCATTGCGGGCCGTCTCGTGTTCGGTCTCGATATCGACCCCATAGGCGCGCTCGGGATCGACGCGCGCGCCGATCAGGATGAATTCGGCGCCTTCATAGTCGAGCAGATGCGGGTCTTCCGATGCGAAGCGCCGGCCGCGGAATTGCCGCTCGACCGGTTTGGGGTAATGCGCCTCTTCCCGCTCTGACAGTCCCGCGCCGGGCGGAGACCCGGCCTCGGGGTTCTTGATAGACAGAATGTACGCCGCCTGGCGCTCGATATTCAGCTCCTCTTGGACTTCGCCGGGCCGCCGTGGCAGTTCGAGTTCATAGCTCAAATGGAGATTGCGACCGCGCTTGATTAGCGCATAGACGCCTTCGCCGGCGGGCCGGACCGGCGGCAGCGTGCGTTCACCGCGCGTCCTGGTCGCATAATGATGCTCACGGAATTCGTTCTCGACGGCGGGACCGGACTTGATCGCTTCGATGAACCCCCAGATGCGTTCATGATCACGCGCCCCGGGCAGCCGCTTGCGCCCGAGCACCGCCACACGAAGCCGGGCCTGTCGTTCCGGCTTCATCACCATGTAGAAGCGCTGGATGTCGGCGAGGTCTTCGGCCTTATCTTCCTCGATCCGGGGTCGGTAGGCAAAATAGATGTCGCCTTTTTCGACGATCTCCTCCGAAACCTCCGCCTCCGGGTCGCCGCGCCTCCGTCGCACAGAAACCATGTCGCAGCCTATCGTGCTCAACCCGTCTGCCCTGCACCCTGCTCAACGGAATGCAAACGCACGTGTTCCTAGGTTCGGGCCGGGACGCGATGCGGCCGTGTAGTTCCTCGCAACGGGGCCTGAGGAGGCTGCGGGAGCTTTAGGAACGACCAAGGCTTGGGCCGCGTTGCTGCTACGCCGGGCGCGGACCCGCTGCCGCAGCCGTGAGTTCGCCATGGAGTTCGCCATGGAGGAAGAAGGCCTCCGCAATTTCACCATCAATTTTGGGCCGCAGCATCCTGCGGCCCACGGCGTGCTGCGCCTGGTGCTGGAGCTTGATGGCGAGGTGGTCCGTCGCGTCGACCCTCACATCGGCCTGCTGCATCGCGGAACCGAAAAACTGATCGAAAACAAGACCTATCAGCAATCGATCGGGTATTTCGACCGGCTCGACTATGTCGCGCCGATGAATCAGGAGCATGCGTTCTGCCTCGCAGCGGAGCGGCTGCTTGGGCTGGAAGTGCCGCGCCGCGGCCAACTGATTCGCGTGCTGTTCTGTGAAATCGGACGGCTGCTCTCGCACCTGCTCAACATCACAACCCAGGCGATGGACGTCGGGGCGCTCACTCCACCGCTGTGGGGCTTCGAAGAGCGGGAGAAGCTGATGGTGTTCTACGAGCGCGCATCCGGTGCGCGCATGCACGCCAATTACTTCCGTGTCGGTGGCGTGCATCAGGACCTGCCACCGAAGCTGATCGATGACATCGAAGCCTTTTGCGATCCGTTCCTGCGCGTGGTGGACGATCTGGATCGGTTGCTGACGGGACTTCGCATCTTCAAGCAGCGCAACGTCGACATTGGCAGGGTGACGTTGAAGCAAGCCTGGGAGTGGGGATTTTCGGGCGTCATGGTGCGTGGCTCCGGCGCCGCCTGGGACCTTCGCAAGGCACAGCCCTATGAATGCTATCCGGAGATGGATTTCGACATTCCGATTGGCAAGAACGGTGACTGCTATGACCGCTATCTGGTCCGCATGGAAGAAATGCGCCAGTCGGTGCGCATCATGAGACAGTGCATCGCCAAACTCCGGGCTCCTGACGGGCAAGGTCCGGTCGCAGTGCAGGACAACAAGATCTTTCCTCCGCGCCGCGGCGAGATGAAGCGCTCGATGGAAGCCCTGATCCATCATTTCAAGCTTTACACAGAAGGCTTTCACGTGCCTGCCGGGGAGATCTATGCGGCAGTGGAAGCCCCCAAGGGCGAGTTCGGCGTGTATCTGGTTTCCGATGGGACGAACCAACCCTACAGGTGCAAGATCCGCGCTCCATCGTTCGCGCATCTGCAGGCGATGGACCTACTCTGCCGCGGCCACTTGCTCGCCGACGTCTCGGCGATCATCGGGTCGCTGGACATCGTGTTTGGGGAGATCGATCGATAATACCGTGAAAGGAGATCGCCATGCCACAGATCCAGATCGGCCAGCAGCCGGTCACGCAAATTACCATCATCGAAGCCGAACCGGAGAAGCAGGCCGAGGCCCTATCGCTCATGAGGGAGCGAGCTCGCTTCATGCAGCGTCAGCCGGGGTTCATTTCCGTCAGCCTGCATCGCAGCCTCGATGGGCGTCGTATCGTGAATTACATTCAATGGGAAAGCCGTGATCTGCTACGGGCCGCGCACCAATCACCTGAATTTCGCAAAGCCTGGAGCCAGTTCGGAAGTCTCACCGACGACATCGATCCTCATTTGTACGAGGTCGTCGACGTCCTCGCGAAGAGCGAGTGAAACCGGCGCTCGATGAGCGCGAGAGCGAAACGCCTCAGCTCATCTACCCCACGATGATGGAACCGGAGCAGCACGGGGCTGTTAGGCGCACATGAACATCCGACGCGCTTTTTCGAGGACAGCCCGTCCTGCCTGGAGGGTGGGACTATTTGCACTTGCGCTATCGCCGCTATCCGCCCTTGCTCAAGACGGCTCAGTTCTGACCTATCATGGCGACAACAGCCGAAGCGGCCAGTACGTCGTTCCCGCGCTATCCTGGGATAAAGCCAGATCGGTTCAGCTGGATCGCACGTTCAACGCCCGTGTCGCGGGCTCGATGTACGCTCAGCCGCTGTACTGGCGTCCTCCTGGCGCGAACGCCGGGATGCTATTCGTGGGCACCGAGGACGACGTCGTCCAGGCCCTCGACGCGACGACCGGCAAGGAATTGTGGAGGCGCGTGGTCGGGCGTCCAGTGCGCCGTTCGTCGCTGCCGTGCGGAAATATCGATCCGCTTGGTATTACCGGGACGCCGGTGATCGACCCTGCAACCCAAGCTATCTATTTTGATGCTGCCGTGGAGCGAGGAAACGGCCCGCGCCACGAGGTGTTCGCGCTTTCGACAAAGGATGGCAGCGTTCTCCCCGGCTGGCCGATCGATGTGGCCGACCTTCTGCAAAAGGCAGGACGACATTTCGACCCGAGCGTCCACAACCAGCGCGCGGCGCTCACGCTTCTCGACGACACTGTCTATGTCGCCTTCAGTGGCCATTTTGGTGATTGCGGGAACTATCACGGCTGGGTGGTCGGACTTTCCCTGCGCGAGCCCGGCAAGCATGTCAGCTTCGCAACGCGTGGGCGAGGGGGCGGGATCTGGGCGCCGGGCGGTCTGAGCGTCTCCGAGCATGACATCTACTTTGCGACTGGGAATACGCTCGGCGCGCCGACCTGGAGCGACGGTGAAGCCGTGTTTCACATTGGACCCGACCTGCGCCGCAGAGACGACAAGAGGGACTATTTTGCGCCATCGGATTGGAAAACGCTCGATGCCGCCGACGCGGATCTCGGGGGCAGCAATCCGCTTACTTTCAACATATCCGGAGCGGGCGGGGACCGCGCTCTGATCCTGGCGCTGGGGAAGGATGGCAAGGCTTATCTTCTCGATCGAAATAGTCTCGGCGGCGTCGGCGGCCAGCTGGCGGTCGAAACAGTAGCCCAGTCGTCGATCGTCACGTCGCCGGCCGCCTATCGCGTCGGCGATGATGTCTTTGTTGCCTTCCAGGCCTCCGGAGCGCATTGCCCGCAGCCCGGCCGAGGTCACGATTTGACGGTCTTGAAGATCGCAGCAGGCTCCCCGCCGGCGATGGCCACTGCCTGGTGCGGTGCGCTCCGCGGCCGCGGCTCCCCTGTTGCGACCACCACGGACGGCCATTCCAACCCGATTGTTTGGATTGTTGGCGCCGAAGGCGACAATCGGCTGCACGCGTTCCGCGGCGATACCGGCGAACCGATTTTTGTAAGCGAGGCCTTGAGCGGTCTCCGACGCTTCCAGACGCTGATCGCGACGCAGGACCGCCTCTATGTGGGCGCCGACGGGCGCATCTACGCCTTTCATTTTTGAAAGGCACGCATATGCAGCTTCACGAGACCGCGATGGCACCTCTCCCATACCGGGAACTCCGCATTGCCTCATTTGTTCAATGGTGAGATCCCCTCGAAGCTGGGGTCTCGCGCTTGCAGCCCTGCCGACGCGGAAGTGATCCCATCCCGCTCGGAGCCGGTCATCTCGCGAACGGAGCTATAGATGGCGGAATTGGCCTGTCATTCCGAGATGCGGCTGTTCGCGCTGAACGCGACGGCCGATCTTGGCAAAGCCACGGCTCAGGCGCTGGGTTGGTCGCTTGCTGCACACGAGGAGCGAGAGTTCGAGGATGGCGAGCACAAGGCGCGCCCCCTCGATTCGGTACGTGGCACAGACGCATACGTGATACAAACCCTGCACAACGGGCCAAACCAGAGCGTAAACGACAAGCTCTGCCGATTGCTCTTCTTCATCGGAGCTCTCAAAGACTGCGGCGCCGCTCGCGTCACCGCGGTCGTGCCGTATCTTTGCTATGCGCGAAAGGATCGCCGCACCAAGCTCAACGACCCGGTAACGACGCGCTACATTGGCAGCCTCTTTGAGGCTGTTGGTACCGACGTCGTCGTCGCCCTCGAGGTGCACAATCCGGTTGCGTTCGAAAATGCCTTCCGCTGCCGGACCGTCGCCCTGACGTCGACAACGCTATTCGTTAAGTTTGCCGCGCAATTAATGGATGCAAGCTTCAGCGTGGTGTCTCCGGATCCCGGCGGCGTGAAGCGCGCACAACTGTTGCGAGAAGCGTTGGAAGCCACGCTGCATCGTCCGATCGGCAAGGGATACGTCGACAAGCACCGCAGTGCCGGCTTGATTTCGGGCGACCTCTTGGTCGGCGATGCAGCCGATGCGACGGTGCTCATCATTGACGACCTGATCAGTACCGGAACCACGCTGCTGCGTGCCGCGCAGGCGGCACGGCGCGCCGGCGCCCGTCGCGTATTGGCTTTCGTGACACACGGGCTATTCATGCCTGGGTCCGCCGAGGTCGTTGCGAATCCTGCCATTGAGCAGTTTGTCGTGACCGATGCGGTGCCCGTTCGAATTGACGATGCCGCTGCGCGCGCCAAGGTCAAAGTCCTCCCTGTCGCCCCACTGCTCGCCGAGACGATACGTCGGCTGCACGAGAACCGCGATCTCGCCGACCTCCTGGTCTTCTGAGCAATCCAACCAGCTTGATTGCGTCCGATGCCGCCAGGCGAAGATATTGGCGCGCGACCCGCGGCCACTTCTCGGGACTGCGCGGCTCGGGCTCGAGGAGATGGGCGATCGCAAGACGGGCGCGCAATGTTGCACGATGACACCGATAAAATGTCATTAGCTCGTCGCCCGGACTGTCCTTGAGTTCTTGACGTATCCGTCGTGTAATGTACTCGCCGATCCATCCTGCCCCAAGGCGCTCGCATTCAAGGTCAAGGAAAGCGATCTCGTCAAATGGATCGACCGCACGCAGGCGCGGATTGAATTCGATGCAGTCAATGATGCGAACTGGATCGCCAAGCCAAATGTGCTCGGGCCGCAGGTCGCCGTGACCATCGATGATCTTTCGGCGACGGATGCGATCGGCGAGCAGGTCTGATCGGCGATCGAGGAAACGGCGTTGCATCTGGTCGATCCACTGTATCAGCCCCGCCGGCATCGCGAGCCGCCTGTCAAGAAGCACGCGCCGATTATAGTCGAGGGTTCGGTACCATTCGGCTAGTCGGACGGCCGACGAAATGAAGGTAGGCTGTGCGCGGCGATAGAACTGGGCAAGGACAGCGGCCAGCCGATCAAGCTCCCAAGTTTTGACATCCCCCTCAACAATGCTGTTATCCAGCATATTCCGCTCGTCGAGGCGACGCATCATGACGAGCCAATCCACCGCCTCCCCTGAGCCGCCGATGGCAAGCCCCTTGGGAGACCAGACCAGCGGCAGGACGTCGAGGTATACGTCCTGGGCGAGGCGGCGATTGAGGCGCAGCTCAGCCCGGCACGCGGCCTCACGTTTGGCCACGCTCGAAAAGTCAAGATATGGAAAGCGGACCGGCTTCTTCAGCTTGTAGGCTTTATCCCCGACGAGAAAGACCCATGACATATGGGTCTCGCGAGTGGTGATGGTGGCTGCGCCTTCCGGATACACATTTCGCCGGCTCAGAAAGTGTACTTTGTCACGCAGCCGCAGCTCGCGGATTTCGCTCTCGCTCTGCTCTCGCGCTTCCATTGCTGGCGCCCATCAACGCTGCAGGAACGGCGCAGCCCCCGCTTGCCGAGTTGCATTGATCGCCTGCACCTTAGAGGCCTTCATCCGCCCAATCTGGGCGAGCGATACCACCGGAGCGGTTCCCGCCCCGTCGCCGGGCGGCTTGTCGAAGCCGACGCAGAAGGCCATCCGGAGCTGCGAAACCAAAGCTGGCAGCGCCCGTTGGTAGCAAAGGAAATAAGAAGTGAGAGCGAAAATGGTTGCTCGTGCTCGACCGGGACGGAGCGGTGAGGTCCGGGACGTTTCAATTCCACCTAGGGGGCTTGCCGGTATATTACACATTCCCGAAGGCAGCCGTGCCGTAGTCGTCTTTGCCCATGGAAGCGGATCGAGTCGCTTCAGCCCGCGCAATACGGCAGTTGCCACCGCTCTCAATCATCATGCGCTAGCGACCCTGCTGTTGGACCTCTTGACCTTCGATGAAGAAGCGAACCGCGCGAATGTATTCAACATTGAGCTGCTGGCCGACCGTTTGCTTGATGCGGTGCGCTGGCTGGATCACGACCGGACCATGGCTCGGTTTGCGGTGGGCCTGTTTGGCTCGAGCACGGGAGCAGCAGCAGCGCTCATGGCAGCAGCCCGGCTCCGCAGCCGAATCGGCGCTATCGTCTCACGCGGCGGCCGTCCCGATCTCGCCGGCGATGCAATCGATCAAGTCAATGCTCCAACCCTCTTCGTGATCGGCGGCAATGACTTCGGGGTGATCGAACTCAATCAAGATGCATTTGCGCGGCTTCGAGAACCCAAGGCAATCGAGATCGTTCCGGGAGCCAGTCATCTCTTTTCGGAACCGGGAGCCATCGAACAAGTGACAGACCACGCAGCACGATGGTTCGCCCGTTACCTCACTCCTATGGCTCCAGGAGCAGGTTCGAAGGCAGGACAGCGACATGCCGTTCAGAGATAGAATCGAAGCGGGTCGAAAGTTGGCGGCGCCCCTCGCCACGTACGGGAACCAGCACCCGGCCATTCTGGCGCTCCCTCGGGGTGGCGTGCCCGTGGCAGCTGAGGTCGCAGCCGCGCTGCACGCGCCGCTCGATCTCATCATCGTTCGCAAGGTCGGCGTCCCGTTCCAAAACGAGTTGGCAATGGGTGCCGTGGTAGATGGTGACGCACCGATCGTGGTGCGCAATGATGATGTCATTCGGCTCGCAGGCATCAGCGAAGCCGATTTCCAAGCCGAGTGCCGCAAGGAGATCGCCGAGATAGAGAAGCGGCGTCAGCGCTATTTGGGAGATCGTCAACGTCTTGAGATTTCCGGTCGGACGGCAATCGTTATCGACGATGGCATTGCGACCGGCGCCACCACGCGGGCCGCCTTGCAGGCGACGCGAAAACGAAATCCAAGCCGGCTCGTTCTCGCGGTTCCCGTTGCACCGACCGAGATTGTCCCGCAAATGCGCGCAGAATGTGATGATTTCGTATGCCTTGAGGAACATACCGCGTTCGCCGCCATCGGCTACTACTATCTGGATTTCGGGCAGGTCTCCGATGGCGAAGTGCTCGACATGTTACGACGCTTTCCGATTTCGTCCGATCTGCGCCAGTCGCGGGAAAGAGCCCAGCCATGATCGACTGTCCTTTCTGCAAAATCGTCAGCGGCGAGATGCCGTCAGCGAAAGTGTATGAGGACGAGGAACATCTCGCCTTTCTCGACATTCGCCCGCAATCCCCCGGGCACACTCTCATCATCCCAAAGAAACACCAGCGCTGGGTCTGGGACGTACCGAACGTTGGCGCGTATTTCGAAGTCGTACGGACGGTTGCGCGCGCAATGCAGAAGGCGTTCTGCGAGGAAATACATTCCCGCATCATGGGCGAAGAGGTGCCGCATGCGCACGTTTGGCTGTATCCCGCTCCAGGCAGGGCGAAGGGCGACCCGAGAGATTTTGAGCGGAATGCGAAAGCAATTCGCGACGCACTTGAGCCGCAATGATCCGGAGTTCTGGGCATCACGTTCGCCGACATTCATCGTGCAGCGGCCTGATGCGCCGTGTTCAGCCTTAGGAACAAGCGCCCTCGATGCGATGTTTTCCCATGAGCGCCACTGCTCGCGAGGCAGCGATGTTCCTGCACCGGATCAAAATCCTCACGCTCGCCGGGTTCACGATATGGATCGACATCTCGTGGCTCATCCTGGCAGCGCTGTTGATCTGGACGCTGGCACTCGGCGAGTTCCCTCGCACAGTTCCGAATTTGTCCGCCGCCACATATTGGTGGATGGGATTCGCGGGCACGATCGGCCTGTTCATCTCGATCATCCTGCATGAGCTGAGCCATGCGCTGATTGCGCGGCGTTACGACATGCCGATTGCCGGCATTACGCTGTTCATCTTCGGCGGGGTCGCCGAACTGAACAAGGAGCCGAGCAGCGCCAAGGCAGAATTCCTTATGGCGATCGGTGGGCCGATCGCCAGCATGGTGCTTGGCACCATCCTGCTCCTGGTCGCCGCCGCAGGCGAGAAGACCATGTCCCCCGCCGCATTCGGCGTGCTCGACTACCTTGGCGGCCTCAATTGGATCTTGGCACTGTTCAATCTCATTCCCGCCTTCCCGCTGGACGGCGGACGGGTGCTGCGCGCTGGCCTTTGGGGCTGGATGAACGATTTTGGACGGGCCACGCGCATTGCCGCCGGCAGTGGCGAGTTCTTCGGCCTTGCCATGATCCTGTACGGCATCCTGGAGTTCATCACCGGCAGCACAATCAGTGGCGTCTGGCTGTTCTTTATTGGCTTGTTCCTGCACGGCGCCGCCGGCGCGGCACGGCACGAGTTGACGCTTCGCCACACCTTCGGCGGGCTTCCCGTTTCCACGCTCATGCAACGCAATCCGATCGGCGTCGCCCCGGATATTTCCATTGCGGAATTGGTCGAGGATTACTTTTACAAGTACTACTTCAAGGCTTTTCCCGTGCTGCGCGACGGCGAACTCATTGGCTGCATCATGGCGAAGGATGTCCGCGATCTTGGCCCCTCCGACACCACCCGGCGCCGCGTCGCTGATGTCATGCGCCCCTGCTCGCCGGAGATCATTGTCCCTCCGCATCTGGATGCACTGGAGGCGCTTGCAAGGATGCAGGGCGGTCGGCACAGTCGTCTGCTCGTGGTTGAACAGGGACGGCTTCTCGGCGTCCTGGCCTTGTCCGATATGCTTCAATACCTCTCGCTCAGGCAGGAGCTCGACCGAAACATGCAGGATCTGCCATGGAGCGCTGCCAAGACCCGTGATGCGGGATCTGCCCACTACGTGCATCCCGCCCGCTGACCCGCGAGCCAGTGTCCAAGCAAATTCGCTCAGATTGCGTTTAGCGGACGGCAACAGGGAACGCATTGTCCGCAATTGCCCGTGATCCCGTTGGGGAAGCGGTTGAGGACTTCGGCCCGATTCTCATGCGCGCTCCCGTCTGACTTGCCGCGCGGGCTTGTCGCTGCGCATGCCGAGAAACACCGGATGTCGAATCTCCCCCTCGCGGGTCCATTCAGTGAACTTGACCTGGCACACGAGCCGCGGCCTGATCCACGTGGTCCGGTCCTCGTGCGGAACGTCCGTAAACGGCTTCTTGTCTGTCCTCAACTTCATCATGCGCGCGTGCAGCGTCGCGAGCATCTCTCGGGAGAATCCCCCACCGCTGTGACCAACATAGACAAGCTTGCCCTTGTCGTACACGCCAAGCACCAGCGAGCCAAAGTGCTGGCGGCTCCCGCGCGGCTCGGTGAAGCCGACCACAATGGCTTCCTGTTCCTGATCGGCCTTGATCTTGAGCCAATCTTTCGTGCGCCTGCCCGAGTGGTAGAGACTTGCGGCACGCTTCGCGATAATGCCCTCCTCCCCCGCTCGTCGTGCTTTGTTGAACGCCGCCTTGCCATGCCGCTTTCTGTGTCCGCTGTAGTGGACGAGTGGGTGCCGTGTAAGGATGGCGCGCAAACGGTCCTTGCGCTCAAGCAACGGCTTGCGACGCAGGTCGCGGCCATCGAGGAAGAGCAGATCGAACACATAATAGCGGAGACGTGCCTCGCCTTTCAGCGCATTCTGCAGCAGCTGGAATCGGGATCGGCCCTCCGCGTCGAGCGCCACTAGCTCGCCGTCAATCACGGCATTGCGCTTGATGATATCGAGCGCTTCGGCGACTGGGGCATAACGCCTGGTCACGTCATTGCCATTGCGCGAGTAGAGGGAGCCATTTCTGCCTCCGGTTTTTGCGACAAGCCGGAAGCCGTCCCATTTCGTCTCGAAGATCCATTCCTTGTCATCGAATGGCGCGTCGATGAGGGTCGCCAACATTGGCCTGAGGTCACTTTTTCGCATGCGTCTTGATCAGCAGCCATTGCTTCGGGCTCTTCAGGCGCACGAGCGAATATGCCCCGCGAAGCTTGCTTCCCTTGAGAATGAAGCTCATGCGTCCTCGCCGCAAGCCTGCTCGCATGGTTTGCTTGCTCTCTGCTGCGCTGGCCGCGCCCTCGGCTTCGTAAGTGCCGCCGTCCCATTTTTGAACGAGCCCTGCGCGTCGAAAACTCGCGTCAATGGCCGTCGGTTCCAAGGCGAAGCGGCGGCCGGTCTTGGCGCTGTTGGAAATCAGTGGCGCGACGGCAGTTGATAGAGCCAGAGCATTTGCATTGCCAGGCTTGGTGCCGGAACCGATGGCCAAGGCACGCGTCGCCAATACACATCTCGATCACCGTCGTGTCGCGCCTGAAGGCCTGTTCCGACGACCGCGGCTCTACGTGGTTGGCGAGGCACCCGGCGCAGAGGAAGCTGCGCAGGGCAGGCCTTTTGTCGGTCCGGCCGGCAGGGCGTTGCGCGAGATGCTGGATGAAGCCGGGGTCGATCCCCAACAGGTGCGTTTGGCAAACGCCATTCCTTTCCGGCCAATCGCGCATTCCAAAGATCGGAAGCCACGTAATCGCAGCCCAACAATCCAGGAAGTCGATCGCTATGGCGCAGCAGTGCTGATCGACATTCGGCGTTCCAGACCAGGCGTGATCGTTGCTCTTGGCAGCACAGCGGCTCGCCTGTTCGGCCAGTCGCAATCGATCCGCGTGACGCGCAAGGCAAAGCTCCAATTTGAAGGTCACCCGCTCCGCATCACTTTCCATCCAGCTTACGTCCGCCGCTTCGGCGGACGGAACGGCGACGCCTGGCGTCACGCGGTCGCCGATCTACGCCGGGCCTGGAACGACTCGGCGGTTCATTTGGATCCAGATCGTGCTTGAGGATCTCGACAGGGCGTACTGCCGACGCCTTGAGCCCTCGGCCGTCAACACATCCGGTTACAAGACGGGGATTCGCGGTGTTGCATCCAAGCTCTTCGATTTGAAGCGCAAGCTTGCATGTCTTGTCGACCCTCGGGTGATCCTTCTTGAATGAGCACGATCAATGAAGTGCAAGATCATCAGCGATCATGAGATCGTTCCGCCACTGTCGAGCTGTATTGACAGCACAGATCGTGGCGCTTGTGGCTTGGACACTCCGACGTTGATTGCTCTTCGGCGCACGGTTCGGGTTCGAGTTCTGTCGGCGCGCTCCGAGATACTCTGGTCGCACGGATGTCCGATCTGCTCGCACCAATATCCCAATCTGCGGCGGGCGCAGTCGACGCATAGCAATGGGCTAACGAACCCAAGCGCGCGAAATCGTAGTTTGGCGCATGAAATCGACCAAATGGCGAAGAGAATGTCAGTCAATCCGCTTTGAAAGATCGCCGAAAACCGGCGCTCCACGCCCGATCTTTTCATCGAAACTCTCGTGGCACATCGAAGCGACTGGCCCGATCCATCAATTCTTCACCGGCGGCATGAGCGCCGCGACGAACTCTCGCTTCGGCGCCAACTGGTCCTCGATGTAATCCCCGCAACGCCGCGCGACTCGTATTCACGCACCGCGCGCTGGGAAAAACCGGCATCAGCGTACCCTTTACCGCGCACGTCGATCTGCCGCACGCAGCGCCAGCGGAATAGGATTTAGACCTGACCGCCCATAACGGCACTAGCGGCCAATCCGTCGCCGGGTCGATGCGGTGAAGCGAGGGCCGCAAATCTCGGGATGCCGGGCGGCCAACGCCCGCGAAATTAATTGCTTCTGCATTGCGACGTCGCTCCCTAGGGTCGGCCTGTGCTTGACGAATTCCAACGTCCGCACGAGCACGGTCAAGTGCGTGATCCCGGAAAGAGGCGACTACGATCATGAGCAATGCCATCACTGCCACCGGAGAGAAGCCGCTAACTCCGGCCATGCTGCGCGAGTTGTCGATGCGGTGCAATTGGCGAGGTCTGGTCCGTGCGGCCAGCCACTACGGTGTCATCATCGTTGTCGGCGCGCTGATCTGGCTGGTCTCTTCGCGATACGGAATCGTCTGGACGTTGCCGCTGGTCGTCGTCCAAGGTTACTTTGTCGCATTCCTGTTCATGGTGGTACACGAGACCGCCCACAAGACGGCGTTTCGCAGCCGCGCTCTTAATCTCGCCTTCGGTCATCTCTCCTCGTTCGCGGTCGGCTTGCCTTACGAATATTACTGCCTGTTCCACTGGGATCATCATCGGTATACGCAGGATCCAAAGAGGGACCCAGAACTGCTGTCGGTTCCGATCCCGACCTCGGACGCGCAACTGGTGATCGTCTACAGCGGCCTGCGGCAGGTTGCCTTCCGGGCGTGGCTGATGCTTCGCCATGCGTTGACCGGCAACGCCACGTCACCCTGGATTCCGGAAAGCAAGCGCTGCGTTGTCGTGAGGGAAGCACGCCTCTATCTGGCAGGCTACGTCGCGCTGCTGCTGGCATCGGTCGCGCTGCACACCTTGTTCCTGTTGTGGGTCTGGGTCGTCCCCGTGATCGTCGGTCAATTGTTTCTGCGTCCGTATCTCCTTGCCGAACACACCGGTTGCGATCGTACGCGCAGCGCCTTCCAGAATACCCGCACCACCTATACCGCCATGTTCGTGCGCTGGTTTGCATGGAACATGCCCTATCATGTCGAGCACCATGCCTATCCTTCGATTCCGTTCCATGCGCTGCCGAAACTGAACGGGATCGTCGCCGATCAGATCGTCTACAGGGGCCCGGGCTACATCGCAGTGACGCGGCAGACGTGGGCCTGGTTTCGCCGCGCACGCAACGGCATCGAAAGCTCGATCGGTTCTGATTGAATCGGGATTAGGGCTTGACGAAAGCCAGCAGGGTGCCGTTGTCGCAGGCTACGAAGCGCCCAAGGTGTGAGCAGCTTGATGAATTTATTGCACCAGTCACAGTCGGAAGCTGGTCTGCTTGCGCAAAAATTGGACAGCGTCGAGCCTTGTCGATTAATTGCTTCACGGTCTCCCGTCTTGAGACGACCCTCTCGTCACGGTCGATCACTCCGGTCGCCGGCATCACAGGGGTTTGGCATGCGATCAACAACCGCTCTTCGCTCTGCCGTGTTCGTGCTTACTGCGTCCTTCCTGTTTGCGACGCCTCAGCGCGCGACCGCCGAAGAATTGCTGAAGGCGCGGCTCGCCCAGAATCTTGGGCCGATCTCGGGACTGGTGATTGTCGCCAATGCGAAGGGCATTTTCGCCAGGCAGGGGCTCGACATCTCGGTCTCCAATTTCACCAGCGGGAAGCAATGCCTCGATACGGTGCTTGGAGGAGGGGCGGATATCGCGACAACCGCCGAGGCGCCGGTCACGGCGGCCGCGATGGCGCAACAGCCGATCGCCTTCGTGGCGGGGATGGAATATTCGGATCTCAAGACCATGACCGCGGCTTCTGCCGGGATCAAGACGAAGGCCGATCTGCGTGGAAAGCGAATCGCCTTTACGGCCGGAACCGGCAGCGAAGTTTACACGTCGGTTCTGTTGAAAGCGGCGGGCCTGACTTCGAAGGACGTGACGCTCGTCAACCTGCGACCTCAGGAGATGCTCCCCGCCATGGCGGCCGGCAGCATCGACGCGTTCGATACCTGGGAGCCGCACGTCGCGAATGCGAAGAAGGCTCTTGGCGAAGGCGCGATCCCGCTTGAGACCAAAGGTCTCTACTCGGAGACCTTCAACATTGTCGTGACGCAGTCTTACCTCGCGGCCAACCCGGCGATCGTGAGCAAGTTCCTGGCGTCCCTCATCGAAGCCGAGGGCTGGCTCAAGGCGCATCCGGATGATGCGATCGACGTCATCGCCACAGCGACCGGGATGAAACGCGACGAATTGGCTTCGATCTGGCCGGACTATGTCTACCGTGTGCGCCTCGACGACAGGATTCTCACGACTCTGAAAACCCATGCTGCCTGGCGGCTCGAGACCGGCAATCATCCCCCTGGAGCGAGCATGCCCGATTTCTCGAAAGTCCTGGTGACGGCGCCGCTGAAGACGCTCGATCCAGCTCGCGTCACGTTGGAGGCGCGCCCGTGAGTGTCGGGAGACGCAGCAGCGCGAGCGCGACCGCACGGCTGAGCGTACTGTTCGCCGTCCTCTCCGTGCCCGCCTTCACAGGCGTGTGGGAACTGGTTGCGCGCTCCGGCATCGTGAACGCCGTGCTGTTTCCGCCGCCATCGACCGTCGCTGTCGCCATTCTCGAATGGATTCGCAGCGGACAATTCTTCGCCGACCTGATGGCCAGCCTCTCGCGCGTGGCCGCGGGATTTGCGATCGGGGCCGCGGGCGGGATCGTGCTCGGCGTCCTGACTGGCCGGTTTCGGCTGGTGTCCAGCCTGCTTTCACCCTTGTTTCACATCCTTCGTCCAATTCCACCCGTCGCCTTCGTGCCGATCGTCATCCTTTGGTTTGGCCTCTCGGAGACAGGCAAGCTTTTCCTGGTCGTTTGGGGAGTGTTCTTCACGGTATGGCTCGCGACCCACATCGGGGTGCAGAAAGTCGACCGCGGACTTATCCGTGCCGCCCAGATGCTCGGCACGCCGCAGCCACAGATGCTGTGGGAGATCGTCCTTCTTGGCGCGCTGCCCTATATCACGGTCGGTCTTCGGACCGCGGTAAGCATCTCCTTCTACACGCTGGTCGCCGCCGAGTTGGCGGGAACGTTCGCCGGCATCGTCTACCGTATCGAAATTGCGCAACAGAACATGCAAACGGGTCAGGTCATGGGCGGGTTGGCGGCTCTCGGGCTGCTTTCCTTCGTCGCCGACCGTTCCTTCGCGACTCTTGCCGAACGTGCCGTGTGGTGGCGATGACCCCGAGCCTGCTTCGTCCAGACCAGGCGCTCAGGCTCGTGGATACGTATTCGCCGTCCGCCCCGGCGCGTCAGGCGATCATCCGGGTCGAGGATTTGAGCATCGTCTTCGATGCGCCGAGCGGACAGGTCATCGCGGTCGATCGCGTATCCCTGGCGGTAGCCCAGGGAGAATTCGTCTCGATCGTCGGTCCATCCGGCTGCGGCAAGTCCACGCTCCTGAATGCGATGGCCGGCCTCGAGCGGCCGTTCGAGGGCCAAGTGCGCATGGCCGGCGAAGCAATGCGCGCACCACGACCCGAGATCGGGATGGTCTTCCAGCAGCCACATCTGTTTCCGTGGAAATCGGTACGCCGGAACATCGCGCACGGGCCGCGCGCCCTCGGCAAGCCGAAAGCGGAGGCGCTGCGGATTGCCGACGACCTCATCGAGATGATCGGGCTGACCAAATTTGCGTCGGCATATCCGCACACGCTATCTGGAGGCATGCAGCAGCGGGTTGCGATTGCCCGTGCCCTCGCCAACCAACCGCGCGTGCTGTTGATGGATGAGCCGTTCGGAGCGCTGGATGCGCAGACCCGGGCGGTCATGCAGGACAATCTGCTCGAGCTCCGCGAGCGGATCAACGCAACAATCGTCTTCGTCACACACGACATCGATGAAGCGATCCTTCTCTCTGACCGTGTGCTGATCATGAGCGCGGGACCAGGCCGCATCCTCAAGGATCTTCAGGTGAGTCTGCCGCGACCGCGCTCCAGCGCCATCGTTGCGGAGGCTGCCTATCTCGCCCTCAAGCGGGATTGCCTTGACCTGATCCGCTCGGAAGGCCGCCGGGCCTTCGAGCAAATGGAAGTCAAGGCGTAGGCGCCTGACGACAGCTCTGGCATGGCTCTTGAATGGCTTTCCTTGCGGCGGGCAAGGGAGCGAGCAGATGTCAGCGGCAAGTCTCAGGAATACGACCGGCATCATGCTGGCGGGATCGGATGCTCTGGTCGGGTCGCTGCCCAGCTTGTTGGATCCGTTGTGTGAGGCTGACCGGCGTCGTGTCCTCGCCATCGGCCGCGAGGAGGTCCTGCAGGCAGGCAAGCATGTCTGGCGCCAGGGCGATCTGCAGAACGGCATTTATCTGATCGAAGAGGGGCGTATTCGCAGCTACTACGCGGCTCCTTCCGGACGCGAGGTGACGCTGGCCTACTGGTTCGCCGGCAATTTCGTCGGCGGCCCGGATCTGTTCGGTACTGGTGCCCACGTATGGTCTTCGGTCGCGGTGGAACGGAGCCAGGTTACGTTCTTGCCCGGCCCAGCCCTGCGCGCGCTGGCGCTTCAATCGGCTAGTATCGCGGTCGCGCTGCTGGATGCACTCGCCTTCAAGGCACGGTGCTATTCGGCCATGGCGCAAATGCTGGGGACCCGCTCGGTGACCGAGCGGTTGCATCGTCTGTTGGTCTTCCTCTCGAAGATCTACGGCTCGCAGCAGGGCCGTGAGATCGTGATCGGGATCCCGTTCACACATGGTGATCTCGCCAATCTGATCGGTTCAACACGCCAATGGGTTACGGTGCAGCTTTCCCGCATGCAGGCAAGGGGTGTCATCCGTTATCACCGAGGCCTGATTGTAATCCTCAATCCGCGCGCTCTCGATCTCGAAGTCGTCTAGGCCGCGGCCTTCGGATATACACTCTTGGATCGAACAGTGCAGCCTTCGCATCGGGCAGCCATCGCTCGGCAAGGTCGAGAAGAGCATAGTCGTACCACGCAGGCGCTAGCAAAGTGATGCCCATCGGCATGCCGTTGCCAAGCGTTGCGTTGGGAACTGCCACTGCGCACAAGTCCACGAGATTGGCAAAATAAGAGTAATAACCCAGGCGACTATTGAGCGTGATAGGATCTTCCATCATCTCTGAGATCGTAAAGGGGCGTGGCGCGGTAGGTACTACCAAGACATCGATCTCCTCGAAAAGCGATTGGATCTGGCGTCGCAGCTTCAAGAGTCGATGTTGCGCGGCGAAAGCATCTATTGCGGAAAACCGGACAGCTGCGCTCAGCACGTTGCGGATGACGTCAAGCAGGTTTCCATGGTCGATGTCCAGGAGCGCGCTGATCGCCGCATGACGTTCGGCAATCCAAGGCCCTGAAAAGAGCATTTCACCGGCTTCGGCGAAAGGCGCGAAGTCAATTTGCCTGGCTTGGCCTCCCAGTCCCGAAAGCCTCGTGCAGGCCTGCCTGTAAAGATCATTGCATTCCGGCATTCCGAATGAATTCAGATGACCGACAGAGACCTGGCCGAACCGGAATTTGCGAGGAGATGGAGAGGACGAGGCAATCCGTTGGCGGCTATAAGGATCGCTGTCGTCGAATCCTTCGATCAACCCGAGCAGAATTCGACCCTCGGCAATGGAATTGCAGAAAATCGAGGGGCAATCGAGCGTCGGACAGTTCGGCACAAGCCCCCGGGATGAGACGAGGCCGACGGTTGGCTTGATCCCGATGATCCCATTGAAGCCTGCGGGAATCCGGCCCGAGCCGCCGGTATCTGTGCCGAGAGCGAAGGCAACATGGCCGGATGCTACGGCAGCAGCCGAACCGGAGCTCGAACCGCCGGAAATATACAGATCGTTAGCAGCGCTGGAACAGGCACCATAGGGGGAGCGGGTGCCGGACAGTCCGGTTGCGAATTGATCTAGGTTGGTTTTGCCAAGACAGATCGCACCCGCGGCCGTCAATCTCTCGACGCATCTGGCCGATTGCGCAGCCACATATTCGAATGACGGACAGGCAGCTGTCGTTGGCATGTCCTCAACATCAATGTTGTCCTTGACGCCGAATGGCACGCCAAGGAGCGGCAGGACTTCACCCTCCTCCACTCGCTGCACAAGGGCATCAGCCTCGGCCAGCGCTTCTTCTATGGGCCGCACATAGATCCAGCAGTTGCGGCGCCGGTCCCGTTCGATGCGCTCATAGACGGTTGTGATGATGGAGGCTAACTCGGCAGGCGAACGTAGAGGTCGACTCTGCGCGGATAAGATAGCTTGCGGCACGGAATAAACTCCTGAGGGGCATGACCCCATAAATATGAAGCCGCTGCCCTGTAATGAAAGCAACTAAGCGCCTCGGCCGCACCGGCAGGACTCGAACTTGCAACCAAACCATTATGAGCGGCAGACTATCGACCGGCCTTGTTGATTTCCCTGCGTTTTCGTTCGGGTTCGATCGCGTTCGTCACGGTTCGTTCGGGCTGTTTCTGGTGCGAAACTGGTGCGGATGAGGCGAGACGTTCAGACACGTAACCTGAAGGTCATAGGTTCAAAACACTATCCACGAATTGAACCTACCAATTAGATCGGGTTGCGCAGCTGATCCCTTCGACTGCCGATCTCGTCATGGAGCGCAGACCACACGGGGGCGATCTAAACCGCCGGCCTCGCGGCTGCGTTGTCCGATTCTTGCTAGGTCTTTGATGAGCCTCGCTTTGTCAGCAGCCAGTCGAAATCACGCATCGATGTTGTCGGGACTCCCGACACGATTCGAACGTGTGGCTTTCACCTTCGGAGAGCAGGAATGCTAGGCGGCCTGCCGTATCCGTTGTTCCGCATCCAGATTGACCGGCCGCATCGCAATATCCTGAGTCGCTCGTCGGCATGTACCGCGTCCCAGTAATCTTGCAGTGCTGTCGGTAAGCGACGGCCCGAAAGCCGCAAACAGGGCGCGGCCAATCGCCTGCAGCTGACTGCGGAGATGGTCCTCGAGGAGCTTGTGTCGCGCAATATACCCGGCATTCACGTCGGGAATTGCGCGGTTCGTAAGTATCCTAGATCGCAGTCTGGCGAACAAAATCGCGCAAATGGCGGAGAGAGTGGGATTCGAACCCACGGTACGGTTTCCCGCACACACGCTTTCCAAGCGTGCGCCTTAAGCCACTCGGCCATCTCTCCGGAGCGCCCTCTCTTGAAGGGGCGCCGACGATTTTGCAAGGGATCGCGGGAAAATCGGGCGAATTTTCCGCAACATATTGTATTTACGAGAGAATATCTGATGCCGATCGACGCCCGATCCGCCCGCCGGCTGAACCTGCGGCGGGTTTGGGGCGACGATTCACGTGAGGACGCCAAACCGCCAGGGGGGTGCCATGACCGTCTGCAAGATCATCACTGCGCTGAGCCTGATTTCGGCCCTGGGTATCGCCCTCGCCACGCCGGCGATGGCGCAGGTCTGCACCCGGCAGGGCGTTGACGTGAACTGCGACGACGGGCGGCGCGGGGTGCTTTCGGGCGATGCCATCATCTGGCCGGACGGCACCCGCTCGAGCTTGACGCCGCATCCGAGCGTGATCATCGGCAACAAGAGCTCGGTGCATGTCGGGCCCGGCGTGTTCGTCGGCCAGGGCAAGGGCATCGTGCCGCTGGATGATCCCAACGCACCGAACAAGCGGCAGTGCGCGATTCTGGATGGCGTGTCGTATTGCTATTGAGGCACTCGTTTTCCTCTCTCCCCGTAAGAACGGGGAGAGAGACGGAAAGAGCTCAATTCAGCTTCTCGATCGCGACCGCGACACCCTGGCCGACGCCGACGCACATGGTGGCCAGCGCGAGCTTGCCGCCGCGCTTTTCCATGCCATGCACGGCGGTGAGCGCGAGACGGGCGCCGCTCATGCCGAGGGGATGGCCAAGCGCGATGGCGCCACCATGCGGATTGACGAAGTCGGCATCATCAGGCACGCCGAGCTGACGCATGCAGGCGATGCCCTGCGAGGCGAAGGCTTCGTTCAGCTCGATCAAATCGAAATCGCTGATCTTCTTGCCGAGCCGCTCCATCAGCTTGCGGGTCGCCGGCACAGGTCCAATGCCCATGATGCGCGGCGGCACGCCGGCGGAGGCGAGGCCGAGAATGCGCGCGCGGGGCGTCAGACCGTGCCTCTTCACCGCAGCTTCGGATGCGAGGATCATTGCGGCGGCGCCGTCATTGACGCCGGAGGCGTTGCCGGCAGTGACCGTGCCGGGATTGCGCACGATCGGCTTCAGCTTGGCGAGACCCTCCAGCGTCGTCTCGGGGCGCGGATGCTCGTCCTTGTCGACTGTGATGGGGCCGGCCTTGCCGCCGGGAATGGTGATCGGCGTGATCTCTTCCGCAAAATAGCCGGCCGCAATCGCCGCGCCCGCGCGCTGCTGCGAGCGGATGGCGAAGGCATCCTGGTCGGCGCGCGAGACCTGGAATTCCTCGGCGACGTTCTCGCCGGTCTCCGGCATCGCATCGACGCCGTACTGCGCCTTGAGCAGCGGATTGATGAAGCGCCAGCCGATCGTGGTGTCGAAGATCTCGGCCGAGCGCGAGAACGCCTCCTGTGCCTTGCCCATCACGAAGGGCGCGCGGGTCATCGACTCGACGCCGCCGGCAATCGCAAGCTCGATCTCGCCGGAGCGGATCGCGCGCCCGGCAGCGCCGACCGCATCCAGGCCGGAGGCGCAAAGCCGGTTCAGGGTCTGGCCCGGAACCGAATCCGGGAGCCCAGCAAGCAGAAGCGCCATGCGTGCGACGTTGCGATTGTCCTCGCCGGCCTGATTGGCGCAGCCGAAGAACACTTCATCGACCTGGGCCCAGTCGAGATTGGGATGCTTGGCCATCAGCGCCTTGATCGGGGCAGCGGCGAGGTCATCGGCGCGCACCTTGGCGAGTGAGCCGCCGAAACGGCCGATCGGGGTCCGCACGGCATCGCAGATAAAGACGTCACGCATCGTTGTTCTCCCTGAATGCCGCGATCCGGCCCAAATTCTTCAATGTCCGCGGAGTTTTAGGAGGGCGCCCGCGGCAGGTCAATTGACGGTTTCGCGTGCGTTTTGCAGGGCCTGCCGTCCGCCATGCATGCCGCCGTGCGGACAACGTGGAAAACCTCGCCTCTCCGGGCAAAGCGATAGGAGCAAGGGGCGAAATTTTGTAGGTTGCGCCGCCCATGACAATGCAACAGCCCATTCCTGCGCCAGAGCCCGAATCCACGCCCGCCCCGCCAGCGGAAGCCGCCGCGCGCGTGACGCCGATGATGGAACAGTACCTTGAAATCAAGGCGGCGCATCAGGGATTGCTGCTGTTCTATCGGATGGGAGACTTTTACGAGCTGTTCTTCGAGGACGCCGAAATCGCCTCGAAGACGCTCGGCATCGTCTTGACCAAGCGCGGCAAGCATCAGGGCGCGGATATCCCGATGTGCGGCGTGCCGGTCGAGCGCTCCGAGGATTATCTGCACCGCCTGATATCGGCCGGCCACAGGGTCGCCGTGTGCGAGCAGACCGAGGACCCCGCCGCGGCGAAAGCGCGCGGCAACAAGAGCGTGGTCCGCCGCGGCGTGGTGCGACTGGTGACGCCGGGCACGCTGACCGAGGACACGCTGCTCGACGCGCGCGCCAACAACTACCTGCTGGCAATCGCGCGCGCCCGCTCTTCCGCCGGCGGCGACCGCTTTGGCCTTGCCTGGATCGACATCTCCACCGCCGAGTTCATGGTGACGGAGTGCAGCGGCGGCGAGCTTGCCGCGACGCTGGCGCGCATCAACCCGAACGAGGCGATCGTCACCGACGCGCTGTACAACGACAGCGAGCTCGGACAGACCTTGCGCGAGCTGCCGGCGGTGACGCCGCTGACCCGCGACGTCTTCGACGGCGCCACTGCCGAAAAGCGGCTGTGCGATTATTTCGCGGTCGCGACCATGGACGGGCTGGCGCAGCTCACGCGGCTGGAAGCCACGGCTGCGGCCGCCGCCGTCACCTATGTCGACCGCACCCAGGTCGGCAAGCATCCACCGCTGTCGCCGCCCGCCCGCGAAGCTTCTGGCGCGACCATGGCGATCGATCCGGCCACCCGCGCCAATCTCGAATTGACGCGCACGCTCGCCGGCGAACGCCGTGGCTCGCTGCTCGACGCCATCGACTGCACCGTGACCTCGGCCGGCTCGCGCCTGCTGGCGCAGCGTCTGGCGGCGCCGCTGACCGATGCGCCGGCGATCGCGCGGCGGCTCGACGCAGTCAGCACCTTCGTTGCCGACTCGGCCACGCGCGAAGACATCCGCAGCATCCTGCGCGGCGCCCCCGACATGTCGCGGGCGCTGGCCCGTCTCTCGGTCGGCCGTGGCGGGCCGCGCGACCTCGCCGGCATCCGCGACGGCATCATCGCGGCCGACCAGGTGCTGACGCGGCTATCCGAACTTGACCAGCTGCCGCAGGAGATCGTGGCGGTGATGGCGGCGCTGCAAAAGCCGTCGCGCCAGCTCGCATCCGAGTTTGCCAGCGCGCTCGACGAGCAACTGCCGCTGATCAAGCGCGATGGCGGCTTCGTGCGCCAGGGTTACGAGCCCGCGCTCGACGAAGCCCGCAATCTGCGCGATGCCTCGCGCCTGGTGGTGGCCTCGATGCAGGCCCGCTACGCCGACCAAACCGGCGTGAAGGCCCTAAAGATCCGGCACAACAACGTGCTCGGCTATTTCGTCGAGGTGACCGCGCAGCACGGCGACAAGCTGATGTCGCCGCCGCTGAATGCGACCTTCATCCATCGCCAGACGCTGGCGGGCCAAGTGCGCTTTACGACCTCCGAACTCGGGGAGATCGAGGCCAAGATCGCCAATGCCGGCGACCGCGCGCTCGGGCTCGAGCTCGAAATCTTCGAGCGACTGTCCGCCAAGGCGCTCGAGATCAGTGAAGACTTGCGCGCCGCCGCGCACGGCTTTGCGCTGCTCGACGTCGCGACGTCGCTGGCAAAGCTGGCGGTCGACGAGAACTATGTGCGGCCCGAGGTCGATACCTCGCTCGGCTTTGCCATCGAGGCCGGCCGCCATCCCGTGGTGGAGCAGGCGCTCAAGCGCAATGGCGAGCCGTTCATCGCCAATGCCTGCGATCTGTCGCCGGCGCCCGGACAGAAGTCCGGCCAGCTCTGGCTGCTCACCGGTCCCAACATGGCCGGTAAATCGACTTTCCTGCGCCAGAACGCGCTGATTGCCCTGATGGCGCAGATCGGCAGCTTCGTGCCGGCGACGCGGGCGCGGATCGGCATCGTCGATCGCCTGTTCTCGCGCGTCGGCGCCGCCGACGATCTCGCCCGCGGCCGCTCCACCTTCATGGTCGAGATGGTCGAGACCGCGGCGATCCTGAACCAGGCCGGCGAGCGCGCACTCGTGATCCTCGACGAGATCGGCCGCGGCACCGCGACCTTCGACGGACTCTCGATCGCCTGGGCCGCGATCGAGCATCTGCACGAGAGCAATCGCTGCCGCACGCTGTTCGCGACGCATTATCACGAGCTGACCGCGCTCTCGGCAAAACTGCCGCGGATGTTCAATGCCACCGTGCGGGTGAAGGAGTGGCAGGGCAACGTCGTGTTCCTGCACGAGGTGCTGCCGGGCTCGGCCGACCGCTCCTACGGGATCCAGGTCGCCAAGCTCGCCGGGCTGCCGCCGGCCGTGATCACCCGCGCCAAATCGGTGCTGGCGAAGCTGGAGGCCCAGGATCGCGGCCAGACCGCCCGCGCGCTCGCCGACGATCTGCCGCTGTTCGCCGTACCCTCGCGCGCCGCGGCAGAAGCTGCGCCGCCGAGCGAAGCCGAGCTTTTGATGGATGCGCTGAAGGCGCTGCACCCGGACGAGATGTCGCCACGCGAGGCGCTAGATGCGCTGTATGCGTTGAAGGCCAAGCTGCCGAAGCAGTCATAGTGCCGTGGGGTGGGCAAAGCGAAGCGTGCCCACCATGCAACGGCGAATCCGCAGGCAGATGGTGGGCACGGCGCGCGAAATGCGCGCCTTTGCCCACCCTACGAAGGTACGCTCACGCAGCCGCCAGCCGCTTCCTTCGCCCGTTCCACCACAGCGTCAGATTCCAAACGATGCAGGTGGCGAGCCCCATGCTGAGGCCGATCGCGGAGCCGAAGTTTGCGGCGCCGAGATGCATCACGGCGATCGCCATACCGAACCCGAGCAGGCCCCAGGCGGAATTGGCGAGCACGGCGGCGGTCGGCGGGCCGCCGATGCGCGGGTGTAGGATCACCATCATGCTGGTGAAGACGATCGGGTAGAGCGCGATGACGCCGGAGACCCGCGGACCGACCCAGCCCGACGTCGAAACCACGATCGCAACCAGCGTCGCCACCAGCGCGGCGCGGAACGGAATGTCGTACCAGCGACGCGTGACCAACGGCATCTTCACGTGGCGGTACCTAGCGAGCAGCGGAATGCAGATGCCGAAGGCAATCAGGTTCACGGCGAGTCCGGCCGTCAAGGTCCAGTCGAACAGGCGGATGAGGGAGGCCAGCACGATCCACACCGCTATCGCGCTGCCTGCACTCACCAGCAGATTGTTCCGCTGCGCCAGCACGACATAGCAGAGGCCAAGGACGACCGTCGCAGCGTTCACCGGAAGGCTCGACAGCGCGCCTTGCGCGATGAAGGCGGCGTCATGGTCGAGCGCGAGGAAGACATAGGAAGGCCCCGCCGAGATCGGCAGCGTCGCCACCAGCGCCCCGATCACCGGTCCCGAGCGCTCGGTGATGATCGACGCCGTCACGACGAACGCCGCCGCAATCGCCATGCGCAGGAGGAGGAAGAAGATGAAGTGGAGGTCGAGGGACATTTTTGGCTTCTTACCCTCCCCTGGAGGGGGAGGGTCGGCTCATATGGAGCGCAGCGAAATATGAGGCGGGGTGGGGTGACAGTCTCTCGACGGAGACGGTGCCCGAGTGGAGAGATCACCCCACCCCGCTCGCGCTGCGCGCGATCGACCCTCCCCCTCCAGGGGAGGGTACAGAGAGTCACATCCGCTGCATCGACACCGACACCTTCGGGCCATTCTTGATGGTCTGATAGACCACGCAATATCGCTCGGTGAGTTTCAGCAATAGATCGAGCTTGTCTTGCGGCGCATCAGTGTCGACCTCGAAGCGCAGGCGGATCTCGGCGAAGCCGACCGGGGTCTCCTTGTCGACGCCGAGCGTGCCGCGGAAGTCGAGGTCGCCCTCGGCATAGACATTGCCGGTCCTAAGCGGCACCTCGATCGCGGTCGCAACCGATTTTAGCGTGACGCCGGCACAGGCGACCAGCGCTTCCAGCAACATGTCGCCGGAGCAGAGCTCGAGGCCGGAGCCGCCGGTGGCGGGATGCAGACCAGCCATCGCGATGGTGCGGCCGGTTTCGACCTTGCAGGCGATGCCATCGCTATCGGTCGAGCCCTTGGCCTTCAGCGTGATCAGCGCAGCCTTGGGATCGGTCTTGTAGCGCTCCTTGATCGGGGCCTGCATCTGGCGCAATTGGGCAGCGTCCATGTTCGTTCTCTCCCGGAAAGATTGCTCCTCGATGTACCGGCTTGAAGGCGAATTGTCACCACCACATGGCCTGACCGGGACCCTGGGTTGCGTCACGGTCGGGCACGCCGCGGTCGAGTGAACGGTCGAGTGATGTCAGCATACTTCGCTTGAAATTCTCGAACAGCGGCGAATTGCGGTCGCGCGGCCGGCCCAGATTGATCTCGATCTGGTCGAACAGCCGGCCCGGCCGCGGCCGCATCACCAGCACGCGATCGGCCAGCACCACGGCCTCGTCGACGTCATGCGTGACGAGGATCAAGGTCGGCCGCGTGTCGGCCCAGAGGTCGAGCAGATGATCCTGGAGGTCGCGGCGGGTGAAAGCGTCGAGTGCGGAGAAGGGCTCATCGAGCAGCAACACCTCCGGCTGTGGCACCAGTGCGCGTGCGATCGCGACGCGCTGTGCCTGGCCGCCGGAGAGCTCGCGCGGCCAGGCCAGCGCCTTATCGGCAAGACCGACGCGCTCGAGCGCGCGCGCCACCTTCTCGCGCCGTTCGGCGGCGGGCAGATCGGCAAGACCGAAGCCGATATTGTCGGCAAAGCTGAGCCAGGGCAAAAGCCGCGGCTCCTGGAAGATGATGCCGATCTTGGCGTGGGGCGAACTGATCGCCTCATCATCGAGCGTCACCGTGCCGGAACTAGCGCGATCGAGGCCGGCGATGGCGCGCAGCAATGTTGATTTGCCGCAGCCGGAGCCGCCGATAATGGCGATGATCTCGCCTTGGCGGATCTGGGCGGAGAAACGCGCCAGCGCCTGCACGCCATTGGGATAGGTCTTGCTGACCCGGTCGAGCGCCAGCATCGTCTCAAGCTCCTTTCCCGCGGGAGAAGGCGTCCTCCCAGCGCAGGAAGGGCGCGGCGGCAACCTCGATCAGCCAGTCCGTGAGCTTGCCGAGGATGGCGAAGATCACGATGGCCGCGAGGATCTGCGCGGGCTTGCCGAGCTGCTGGCCGTCGAGCAGGAGATAGCCGAGGCCTTCGGAGGCACCGATCAGCTCGGCGGCCACCACGAACATCCAGCCCAGACCGAGGCCGACGCGCAAGGAGACGACGTAGGCCGGCAGCACCGCGGGCAACAGGATGCGGCGGATCATGGCGAACCCGGAGAGACGGAAGGTGCGACCGACCTCGACGATCTTGCGGTCGACTGAGAGGATCGCGCTCATCACGCCGAGATAGACCGGGAAGAACACGCCGACCGCGATCAGCGCGATCTTCGAGGTCTCGAAGATGCCGAGCCAGAGAATGAACAGCGGCACCCAGGCGAGCGAAGGGATCGCGCGCAGCGCCTGCACGGTCGGATCGAGCAGCCGCCGCGCCAGCGACCAATAGCCGGAGATGGCTCCCAACAGCGTGCCTGCGACCACGCCGAAGGCAAAACCGAGCCCGACCCGCCACAGCGTCGCGGTGATATGGCGGACCAGCTCGCCGGAGCGGGCGAGCTCGGTGATGGTGGCCAACACGCGCGAGGGCGGCGGCACCAGCCGTCCGTTGGACCAGCCGAGCCAGACCACGAGCTCCCAGCCAAGCGCCAGCGTCAGCGGCAGCAACAGCCCCAGCATCGGTCGCGCATAACGTGCGACGCGCGAAGGCGCGGCCGCGGTTTAGGCCGTATCAGAGGGTTGTTGCAGGACTGGCGCGTCAGAGATCATGGCCGGTAGGAAGCGCGTCTGGTCGGGGAATGCAACACTACTAATGCAACACTACTATTGCCGCGCCCCCGCCGGGTCTTCCCTTCTCCCCCTGTGGGAGAAGGTGGCGCGAAGCGCCGGATGAGGGGTTCTCTCCACTCGCAACACTGACCGTGAGGAAAGATACCCCTCACCCGGCTTCGCGTGCCGCGAAGCCACCCTCCCCCACAAGGGGGAGGGTAAGCAGATCAATTCGTCGGCAGCGGGACCTGGTCGTCGATCAGAGCGTCGAGCGCGGCCTTCACATCGACCTTGGCATCGACGACGCCGGCTTGCTGGAGCGCGAGGCCGGCGGCGAGGATCGACTCGCGCTGGGGCGCGCCGATGCGGTTGTGGGTCAGCTCGGTGCGCTCCTTTTGCTGCTTGTCGACGACGGCCTCGGGCAGTTTTGTGACTGCGATGAAGGTCTTCTTCAGCTCATCGTAATTCGCCAGCGAATACTTTCGCGCTTCCTCATAGACCGCGAGCACGCGGCGAGCCGCATCCGGATAGTCCTTCAAGAACTGCTCGCGCGCATTGAGGATGCCCCAGGTGTTGGCGTCGGCCTTGCGATAGAACAGTTTTGCGCCCTCCTCGACCTCGGCCTGCGCCATCATCGGATCGAGCCCGGCCCAGGCATCGACGTCGCCGCGGATCAGCGCGGTCTTGCCGTCGGCATGCTGGAGCAGCACCGGCGTGATGTCCTTTTCGGTGAGACCCGCGCCAAGCAGGGCGCGCACCAGGAAGATGTGCGGATCGGTGCCGCGAGTCACCGCAACGCGCTTGCCCTTGAGGTCCGCAACGCTCGCGATCTTGGAATCCTTGCCCGTGACTAGCGCCGTCCATTCGGGACGCGAATAGACGTAGATCGATTTGATCGGGTTGCCGTTGATGCGGGCGACCAGCGCCGCCGAGCCCGCGGTCGAGCCGAAATCGATCGAGCCGGCGTTGAGGAATTCGAGCGCCTTGTTGGAGCCGGCCGACTGCACCCAGGTGATGGTGATGCCATCCTTGGCGAACTCCTTCTCCAGCAGGCCCTTCTGCTTCAGGACCATCGAAACCGGATTGTAGGTCGCCCAGTCGATGCGGATCTCCTTGAGCGGATCCGCCGCCCGTGCCGCAGGGGTCATTGCGAGCGCGACGGCTCCCGCCAACAGAATGCGTCGTGTAATCCTGGTCATGCCCAGCCCCTCAAAAACTTCATTGTTTTTCAATGAGTTATATCTAGAGGTCAACGAGAAAATCCGTCCCTTGCGAGCGCGCGGCCCGAGAACAGATTTGCCCAAAGCCGCAGCTTTCCAGCATGGAACGGCTATTGCCAGAGAATGGCGGGTGACAGCGCCTGCCGCCTCTTATATCCGGTGAGACATGGACAGCGTCGCGATTGAGCAGAAGCCAGAGACGGATGACCGCTTCGACACCGCGCGGATCACCGCCGCGGTCGATGCGCTCGCCGAAAAGCACGAGGGCCGCGAGGACACGTTCCGCACGGCCATGGCGCAATTGCTCAAGGCCGAGCTGATCGCCTCGCGCGCCGCGGCACAGGCGATCCTGCTGAAGGACCGTCACGGCCGCCGCTGCGCCGAGCGGCTGTGCCATGTGCAGGACGAGATCATCCGCATCCTCTATTCAGCGGCAACGCGGCATCTCTACCGCTCGCCGATCCCGAGCGGCGCCGAGCGTATGGCGGTGGTGGCAACCGGCGGCTATGGCCGCGGCCTGATGGCGCCGGAATCCGACATCGATCTCTTGTTCATCCTGCCCTACAAGCAGACCGCCTGGGGCGAGCAGGTCGCCGAAGCCATCCTCTACTGCCTCTGGGACATGGGGCTGAAGGTCGGCCACGCCACCCGCTCCGTCGACGAATCGATCCGCCAGGCGCGCGGCGACATGACGATCCGCACCGCCATCCTGGAGACGCGCTTCCTGACCGGCGACAAGCCGCTCTATGACGAATTGGTCGAGCGCTTCGACAAGGAAGTGGTGCAGGGCACCGCGTCCGAATTCGTCACCGCAAAACTCGCCGAGCGCGAGGAGCGGCATCGCCGCGGCGGCCAGTCGCGCTATCTGGTCGAACCCAACGTCAAGGACGGCAAGGGCGCCCTGCGCGACCTGCACACGCTGTTCTGGATCGCAAAGTACGTCTATCGGGTCCGCGACACCGACGAGCTGGTCGAGCGCGGCGTGTTCGACGCGCAGGAATACCGCAGCTTCCGCCGGTGCGCCGATTTCCTCTGGTCGGTGCGCTGCAATCTGCATTTCTACTGCAATCGCGCCGAAGAGCGCCTCTCCTTCGATCTGCAGCGCGAGATCGCGGTCCGTCTCGGCTACACCTCGCATCCCGGCATGCAGGACGTCGAGCGCTTCATGAAGCATTACTTCCTTGTCGCCAAGGAAGTCGGCAACCTCACCGCCATCCTCTGCGCCAAGCTCGAGGATCAGCAGGCCAAGCCGGCGCCGGTGCTGAGCCGGATGATGGCGCGGCTGCGGCCCAGCACCGTGAAGCGGCGCGTGCCTGATAGCGACGACTTCATCGTCGACAACAACCGCATCAACGTCGCTGCGCCCGATGTCTTCAAGCACGATCCGGTCAATCTGATCCGCATCTTCCGCCTGGCGCAGAAGAACAACCTCGCCTTTCATCCGGATGCGATGCGCGACGTGACGCGCTCGCTCGGCCTGGTCAACGGGACCTTACGCGAGAATCCCGAGGCCAACCGGCTGTTCATGGAGATCCTGACCTCCAATGACGCCGAGACCGTGCTGCGGCGGATGAACGAGACCGGCGTGCTCGGGCAATTCATCCGCGCCTTCGGCAAGATCGTCTCGATGATGCAGTTCAATATGTATCATCACTACACCGTCGACGAGCATCTGATCCGCTGCATCGGCTTCCTCCAGGACATCGAGCGCGGCGGCATCGAGGAGTTCGCGCTGGCCAGCGACCTCATGCGCAAGACGAGACCCGAGCACCGCGCGGTGATCTACATCGCGACGCTGCTGCACGACGTCGCCAAGGGCCGGCCCGAGGATCACTCCATCGCCGGCGCCAAGGTGGCGCGGCGGCTGTGCCCACGGCTCGGCTTCAGCCCGGCCGATACCGAGCTGGTGGCCTGGCTGATCGAGGAACACCTGACGATGTCGACGGTGGCGCAGTCGCGCGACCTTTCGGATCGTAAAACGATCGAGAACTTCGCCGCCGTGGTGCAGTCGGTCGAGCAGATGAAGCTCCTGACGATTCTCACCACCGCCGATATCCGCGGCGTCGGCCCCGGCGTGTGGAACGGCTGGAAGGCGCAGCTGCTGCGCTCACTCTATTACGAGACCGAGCCGGTGCTCACCGGCGGCTTTTCGGAAGTCGATCGCGGCAAGCGCCTCGCCGCCGCGTACGCCGAATTCCGCATGGCCTTCGCCGAATGGCCGGAGGACGAGCTCGATGCCTATATCGGCCGGCACTATCCGGCCTATTGGCTCAAGGTCGAGCTGCCGCGCAAGATCCGCCATGCCCGCTTCGTCCGCTCCAGCGAGCAGGCCGGCCACAAGCTCGCGATCAATGTCGGCTTCGACGAGGTGCGCGGCGTCACCGAGCTCACGATCTTCGCGGCCGACCATCCCTGGCTGCTCTCGATCATCGCCGGCGCCTGCGCGTCGGCCGGCGCCAACATCGTCGACGCCCAGATCTACACCACGACCGACGGCCGCGCGCTCGACACGATCTCGATCTCCCGGGAATATGACCGCGACGAGGACGAGGGACGGCGCGCCACGCGCATCGGCGAGATGATCGAGGACGTGCTGGAAGGCAAGCTGCGCCTGCCGGAGGTTGTTGCGCGGCGCACCGTGCGCAGCAAGGCGAAGCCCTTCGTGATCGAGCCGGAAGTGACCATCAACAACCAATGGTCCGACCGTTACACCGTGATCGAGGTCTCCGGTCTCGACCGCCCCGGCCTGCTCTACGAGCTGACCACCGCGATCTCGAAGCTCAACCTCAACATCGCCTCGGCCCATGTCGCGACCTTCGGCGAGCGCGCGCGCGACGTGTTCTACGTCACCGACCTGCTGGGCGCGCAGATCAACGCGCCGACGCGGCAGGCCGCGATCAAGAGCGCGCTGACCCATGTGATGGCCGGTGACAAGGCGGTGCAGCCGGCGGCGTGACCCTCGTCCGTCATTCCGGGGCGCGCGTAGCGCGAGCCCGGAATCCATTCATCCGCAGAGTCGGTGGCGCGATAGATTCTCAGGTGCGCAATTGCGCACCATAGCTCGCCGCTCCGCGGCGCCCGGAATGACGAGGGGGGCCTAAACCTCTACCCCTTCATGCCGCAGCAGCCAGCGCTTGCGCTCGAGGCCACCGCCGTATTTCACCAGTGAGCCATCCGCGCCGATCAGGCGGTGGCAGGGCAGCACTACGCTGATCGGATTGGAGCCGTTGGCATGGCCGACGGCGCGAATCGCTTTGGGCATATCGATCCTTGCGGCGAGCGCGCCGTAACTCATCGTGGTCCCGGCGGGGATTTGCGCGAGCGCGGTCCAAACCTTTTGCTGGAACGACGTGCCGGCGATGCGCCACGCGATGGCCGAGAGCTGGCCGAGATCGCCTTCAAAATAGCCCGACAGCGCAGTCCGCATCTGCGTCGGTGCAGGCTGATCGCGGAGGTCCACCGCACCATAATGCAGCCGCAACAGCTCGCGCATGCGGTGCTCGTAGTCTTCCCAATCGAGCGCGCGCAACACGCCCTCGGCGTCGGTGACGAGCAGGGCGATGCCGATCGGCGTCGCCAGGCGATCGAGACCGAAGCGTTCAGGCGTTTTGGTTGATCGAGCGGGCATTGCGGTACCGTTGCATCGAAATACGTCCGTCGCACTTGCCATGCCGGCCGTGCTAACGTCCACCCGAAAGCTGACGCTTTTGGGGGAGCTCAACTTGAATTTGATCGCCAATCTTCTGGTGGCGCTGGTCGCCATCCTGCATGTCTTCTTCCTGATCCTGGAGATGTTTCTCTGGGACAAGTCGCTGGGCTTGAAGGTGTTTCGCAACACGCCTGACAAGGCCGCGATCACGAAGGTGCTGGCCGCCAATCAGGGCCTCTATAACGGCTTCCTCGCCGCCGGCCTGCTCTGGGGTCTCGTCCACGGCAATCCTGCCTTCGCGTTCCAGATCAAGGCGTTCTTCCTGCTTTGCGTGATCGTGGCCGGCGCTTATGGCGCCGCGACCGTCAGCACACGCATCCTGATGGTGCAGGCGCTGCCGGCGGCGATTGCGCTGGTAGCATTGTTCCTGGCCTAGCTTTTGGCCTGAGACGCTACGGCGCAGCGCCGTGATCCTTGCGCGGCGGCGAACGTTCCTCCACAATCTTCGGCAGCGATGGCGACCGTTGCAATCAACGGACAAAGACCATCGATCGAAAATTCCGTCAGGAGGAACGACCCAATATGACCAATCGCAGAGCCTTCCTAGCTGCCACGACGGCGCTCGCCTTCGCGTTCTCAGCGAGCCAAGCCCTCGCCCAGAAGAAATACGACACCGGCGCGAGCGACACCGAGATCAAGATCGGCCAAACCGTCCCGTTCTCCGGCGCCTATTCCGTCTACGCCAATATCGGCAAGACCCAGGCCGCCTATTTCAAGATGATCAACGATCAGGGCGGCATCAACGGTCGCAAGATCAATTTGATCCAGTATGACGACGCCTATTCGCCGCCGAAGACTGTCGAGCAGGTGCGCAAGCTGGTCGAAGGCGACGAGGTGCTGTTCACTTTCCAGCTGATCGGCACCGCTGCGAACGCCGCCGTGCAGAAATATCTCAACGGCAAGAAGATCCCGCAGCTCCTCGCCTCGACCGGCGCGGCGCGGTTCAACGACCCGCAGAACTATCCCTGGACCATCGCCTATAATCCGAACTACGTGTCCGAGGGGCGCATCTACGCAAAATACATTCTCGCCAATCATCCCAACGCCAAGATCGGCGTGCTCTATCAGAACGACGATATGGGCCGCGACTATCTCGCGGGCCTCAAGAGCGGTCTCGGCGACAAGGCCGCCAGCATGATCGTCGGCGAGGTCTCCTATGAGGTCACCGACCCGACCGTCGACTCGCAGGTGGTCAAGCTGAAATCGATGGGCGTCGACCTGTTCTACGATGCGTCGACGCCGAAATTCGCGGCTCAGGCGATCAAGAAGCTTGCCGACCTCGGCTGGAGCCCGGTGCATATCCTCGACATCAATGCGAGCCCGGTGTCGGCGACGTTGAAGCCCGCAGGCCTCGATATCTCCAAGGGCATCATCTCCACCAATTACGGCAAGGACCCCGGCGATCCCCAGTGGAAGGACGATCCGGGCGTGAAGGCCTTCTTCGCCTTCATGGACAAGTATTTTCCGGAAGGCGACAAGCTCAACACCGTCAACACCTACGCCTATTCGGTGGCCGAGCTTCTGGTGCAGGTTCTGAAGCAATGCGGCGACAACCTGACGCGTGAGAACGTCATGAAGCAGGTCGCCGGCATCAAGGGCTATACGCCCAGCCTGGCGCTGCCCGGCATCAAGATCACCACGGGCCCGAACGACTATCGCATCAACAAGCAGATGCAGATGATGAAGTTCAACGGCGAGCGCTGGGAGCTGTTCGGACCGATCATCGCAGACACCGGGCCATCGGGTTAGTGTGGTCTCGTAGGGTGGGCAAAGGCGCGCAGCGCCGTGCCCACCACCTCTCCACGATCGCATGAGACGTGGTGGGCACGCGCCGGAATGCGCATTCGCGCACTTCGGCGCTTTGCCCATCCGGACTACGAAGGTATCTCGCCAAAGTTCTTCCCCACCGGCAGCACCGCGTGGCGGATCAGCCGGGAATCCTCCACCGCTGCCTGCCTATGCTTCACCGCTTCGCGATAGACGGGATCGCGGATCATCTCGACGAA
Organism: Bradyrhizobium sp. Rc2d; assembly: GCF_900099855.1. NCBI lineage: Bacteria > Pseudomonadati > Pseudomonadota > Alphaproteobacteria > Hyphomicrobiales > Nitrobacteraceae > Bradyrhizobium > Bradyrhizobium sp. Rc2d. Next base: position 61,685 of record NZ_FNCU01000034.1, read on the forward strand.
GGCAGCAACGCTCGGGTATTCGGCGATGAAGCAATGGTCCCAGCGCTCGTCCTGCGGGCCGATCAGCATTAGCTCGAATTTGCCTTGCCAGACGATGCGGCCGCCGAGGCGCTCGAACACTGGGCCGCTCTCGCGGCCATAGGCCGCATAGGCTTCCGCGCCGCTGGCCTTGCGGCCGTCCGGATAGGCCGCCTCCTTGCGCAACCGCACCAGGTTGAGCATGTGGATCGGGCCCGGGCGGTCGTTGTCCCGGAATTGCGCAAAGATCTCCTTGGTCGGATCGATGTGGCCCATGCGAGTTCCCTCTTTCTTGATACGGGCGATCCTAGCTCCCGCACCTCAGAAGCGGAACTGCGGCCGGCGAATGCCGCACCTCCTAATCGCGCGTTAAGCTTTGTGTAACCGGGCCTTAAACAGCGGACGCTAGCGTGCGGCGGGGCGGGCTGACCGGGCGTTTTGCGTATGGCGTGGGGAAAGAAAAAGGGTGGGCGGAAGGAGCCGTTGTTCGGCTTGCCCGCGGCGCTCGCCGATCTGCGCCTGACCGCTGCGGACCGCATTCCCGGCGGCGAGGACAAGCCCAAGAAGTCAGCGAAATCATCCGCCAAGCGCAAGAGCGAGGATGCCGGCGACGAGCCGCCGCCGCGCGAGCGCAAGGCTCCGGCCGGCCGCAGCGGCGCCAAACGCCGATCGAAATCGCGCGGAGGCTTCAGCCTCGGCCGCCTGGTCTATTGGGGCGCGGTGCTCGGCCTGTGGGGCGTCATCGCCGTGATCGGCGTCGTGGTCTATGTCGGCGCCCATCTGCCGCCGATCCAGTCGCTCGAGATCCCCAAGCGCCCACCGACGATCCAGATCGTCGGCATCGACGGCAGCATGCTGGCGCAGCGCGGCGAGATGGCCGGCGCCAATATCGCGCTGAAGGATTTGCCGCCCTATCTCCCCAAGGCGTTCATCGCCATCGAGGACCGCCGCTTCTATTCGCATTTCGGCATCGACCCGGTCGGCATCCTGCGCGCCCTCGTCACCAATGTGCTCCATCGCGGCGTCTCGCAGGGCGGCTCGACGCTAACACAGCAGCTCGCGAAAAACCTGTTCCTGACCCAGGAGCGCACCATGCAGCGCAAGCTGCAGGAGGCGGAGCTGGCGATCTGGCTGGAGCGCAAGCACTCCAAGGACGAGATCCTGGAGCTCTATCTCAATCGCGTCTATTTCGGCTCCGGCGCTTACGGCGTCGAAGCCGCGGCGCAGAAGTATTTCGGCAAGTCGGCCAAGAACGTCACGATCGCTGAAGCAGCGATGCTGGCAGGCCTCGTCAAGTCGCCCTCGCGCCTCGCGCCGAATCGTAATCCGGAAGGCGCCGAAGCGCGCGCGCAAATCGTGCTCGCGGCGATGGCGGATGCAAAATTCATCACCGACGCGCAGGCCAAGGCCTCGATCGGCCAACCCTCCTACAATGTGAAGCCGGTCGGCGCCGGTACGGTCAATTACGTCGCCGACTGGATCGGCGAGGTGCTGGACGACCTGGTCGGTCAGATCGACGAGAGCATCAAGGTCGAAACCACGATCGATCCAAAGCTCCAGAGCGTGGCGGAAGCCGCCATCATCGACGAGCTCGCGGCCAAGAGCGTCAAGTTCAACGTCAGCCAGGGCGCGCTGGTGGCGATGACGCCCGACGGCGCCGTGCGCGCCATGGTGGGCGGGCGGAACTATTCCGAGAGCCAGTACAACCGCGCGGTCACGGCGAAGCGCCAGCCGGGCTCCTCGTTCAAGCCGTTCGTGTATCTCACTGCGCTCGAGCAGGGGCTGACGCCTGATACCGTCCGCCAGGACGCGCCGATCGAGGTCAAGGGCTGGCGGCCTGAGAACTACACCCACGAATATTTCGGCGCGGTGACGCTGACGCAGGCGCTGGCGATGTCGCTCAATACGGTCGCGATCCGCCTCGGCCTCGAGGTCGGGCCGAAGAACGTGGTGCGCACCGCGCACCGGCTCGGCATCTCCTCGAAACTCGAGCCCAACGCCTCGATCGCGCTCGGCACGTCCGAAGTCTCGGTGGTCGAACTGGTCGGTGCCTATGCGCCGTTCGCCAATGGCGGCCTCGCGGTGACGCCGCATGTCGTGACGCGGATCAGGACGCTCAGTGGCAAGCTGCTCTACATGCGCCAGCCGGACGAGCGCAACCAGGTGATCGACCCCCGCTATGTCGGCATGATGAACACGATGATGCGGGAAACGCTGATCAACGGCACCGCCAAGAAGGCCGAGATCCCCGGCTGGCCGGCGGCCGGCAAGACCGGCACCAGCCAGGATTACCGCGACGCCTGGTTCATCGGCTACACCGCCAACCTCGTCACCGGCGTCTGGCTCGGCAACGACGACAACTCGCCGACCAAGAAGGCGACCGGCGGCGGCCTGCCGGTCGAAGTCTGGACACGCTTCATGCGCACGGCGCACGAGGGCGTGCCGGTGGCGGCTTTGCCGAATTCACAAGCCAGCTGGGGCCTGTCGAACCTCGCGCAGGCGGCCTCGCAGGTCTCGTCGCCGACAGCGGCAGGACCAGCACCGACGAACAATGGCGGCTATCGCCCGCCGCCGCCCACGCGCGCCAATGTGCGCCCCGAGGCGGCGGCAGGGCTCGATGGCTGGCTGATGGACCGCCTGTTTGGCGGGAATCGATAGCTTGAGGCTGAGGGCCTTGGGCCCGTCGAAACAAAAACTGCGAAAACAACCCCATGCACAGTAGACGGCAATCGCCGGCGCGATGCGCGGCTGATGATGCGAAGCGTTTGATGCGGCGGGACTAAACGAGCGAGACGCGCAATCGTCGCGAAGTGTGGCGAAAATCGAGCGAGAGGCTTGGGTGTTGCTCCACCCTGCCCTGTCATTCCCGCGAGGGCGGGGAATCCAGTACGCCGCGGCTTCTCGATTGAACCACTAAGGCTCCCGGATACTGGATCGCCCGCCTGCGCGGGCGATGACGGCTTTTGCTGAGCTGGTAACTCGCCCACCCATCCTCGCATCACCGCTTCGGCAATTCCTGCCGAGCGCGGCAAGATTCTCCGCGGCCCCGCAGCTCCCCGAACGCAAAAACGCCAGTCTCTTCAAGCGTCCGACACCGGCCCGAGATTTGCTCTCCTAGGTTGAGTCCCGAACATTCGGGTTTAGTGGGAAGGAGCGTTCCATGATTTCAGGCCTGTCCAGCGCGGCGCTGCCCTATCTGCGTCCTGCATCGACGTCCGGTTCCAATGCGACATCGACGTCGGATCTCAAACCGGTGGAGTCGACTGCAACCGATGCGGCGACCGACAGCCCTGGAATAAGCGTCTCCCAACTGAAGCCGCTGCAAGGTGCCAAGCCGATATCGGTGGCGGACAATCCGGTCCTGTGCGACCTCATGGCAACGAACTGGCTGACGACCCATGGTGCGAGCGCCGGTCAACCTTCCATCTCGGACGATGCGCCTGAGAACACCTATGCTCAGGTGAAGGTCGGCGGCAAGGTGGTCGCCACGCTGTACAATGGCGGGTCTTCGACGATGACCAACGAGGCCGCCGCGAAGATCGGCAAGCTGGAGGATCCTCCAGGTCTGGGGGGACCGGATCTGGCGCAATGGCGGGCCGACCAATACGCCGCGCGGCTTGGCGGCACGGTCGAAAAAGCTTCCACCGCGATCACGCAATCGCAATGGACGCCGCGCCAAAGCAGTTCTGCGACCTATAGTCGCGAGCAACTCGATGCCGCCTTTCAGGCGATGCTGGCCGAGGGCCAGAAGAGCGCCATGCAACTGCAATCGTCCTATCTGGCGTCACGCGCGCTTCAGGGGACGAGTGCGGATATCAGTGCGTGAGCGTCGCTTGATGCCGCTCCGCTCTCCGCTGTCATTGCCCGCGAAAGCGGGGAATCCAGTACGCCGCGGCCTCTCGATTCAATTACGACGGCCTCTGGAATACTGGATCGCCCGCTCCAGTGCGCAATTGCGCACAAGGCGGGCGATGACACCTTCCACGACCGCAGCAGCGCCCCCTAATCCTCGGCCCCATACCGATGCAGGTCATTCCCGTACGTATCGAGCCACTTCTTGGCGCGCTCCATTGACGGGCAGACTTTTCCGCACACGCGCCAGAACCGCGCCGAGTGATTCATCTCGACGAGATGAGCGACCTCGTGGGCGGCGAGGTAGTCGAGCACGAAGGGCGGCGCGAGGATCAGGCGCCAGGAGAACGACAGCGAGCCGGCCGAGGTGCAGGAACCCCAACGGCTGGACTGATCACGGATCGAGAGCCGCTTGACCCTGACGCCGAGCTCGGTCGCGTAGGCCTCCGCCGAGCGCTGAAGGTCACGGCGCGCCTCGCGCTTGAGGAAGTCGCTGACGCGGCGATCGATATAGTCGAAGCCGCCGGCGACGCAGAGAATGCGTTCACCGCTGTCGCGCATCTCGGTCCACACCGTGCCACGCTCACCCGCGCGGTGAACGATGCGATGGGGAACGCCGCGCAGCGGTATCACCGTTCCCGACTGGAACGGAGCGGCCTTCGGCAAGCGACCGAGACGTGCGGCGATCCAGGCACCGTGACGCTGCGCGAAGTCCTTGGCCTCGACGAGCGTGCCACGCGGCGGCATGGTGAGGATGGCTTCGCGGTCGCTCGGATGAATTCTGAGCGTGTAGCGGCGCGCGCGTCTGTGTCGGCGCAACCTGATCGCGAAAAACTGCGATCCGTGGGTGATGACGAGGGTCTTCGGTTCGTGGGGCCGCCGATAGAGGAGCGCGCGAGTGGCCATGTCTGTCAGTCCGGGGGGCAGGAGGGCGTCCGGATTCTGCCATAACCGCCGCCATGGAAAGCGCTCGGCGCAAAAACAAATCATTTGCCCAATATACAGCGGTCAAGCGTCCGGGAGACCCTACAGACTGGGGTTGGAACCCGTTTTTTTCGCCCCCGCTGGACGCATGCGGCACCCCCAAGGGGTGAGTGCTGACTCACTCCTATAAAGCTACCTAAATACCGCGAATCTGGAGGGAGCCGACCCCTGTCGGAACCTCCGACAGGGCCTGAATTTTCGACGGGAAAGCCGAAATACGCGACTAGAGCCGTTCCGATGAAATCGGAGCGGCTCTTGTTTCCTGTTTTGACGCGTTTTCTTTCCGCGAACCGGTCGCCACTTCGCTCGAAAACGCTCTATTCGGCTGCGAGCGCCTGCAATGAGCTCGGATTCGCCGCCGAGACCATGAAATCATGAATCCGCGGCACGATTTCCGACTTGAAACGCGAGCCGTTGAACACGCCGTAATGTCCGACGCCCTTCTGGACGTAATGAACGCGGCGATGATCGGGAATCGAGCTGCACAAAGTGTGCGTTGCTTCGGTCTGACCGAGACCGGAAATGTCGTCCTTCTCGCCTTCGACCGTCATCAACGCCACGCGCGTGATCTTGGAGGGATCGACGCGTGTTCCACGATGGGTCATCTCGCCCTTAGGCAGCGCGTGCTTCACGAATACGGTGTCGACGGTTTGCAGATAATACTCGGCGGAGAGGTCCATGACCGCGAGATACTCATCGTAGAACTCGCGATGCTTGTCGACGAGGTCACCGTCGCCCTTCACCAGATTGGCGAAGAGCTGCTTGTGCGCATTCATGTGCCGGTCGAGATTCATGCTGATGAAGCCGTTGAGCTGCAGGAATCCCGGATAGACGTCGCGCATCATGCCCGGATGCGGGAACGGCACCTTGGTGATGACATGGTTGCGGAACCAGTCGATGCCGCGCTCCTGAGCGAGGTTGTTCACCGCGGTCGGATTGCGGCGGGTATCGATCGGCCCGCCCATCAGCGTCATCGAGGTGGGCACGAAGGGATCGCGCCGCGCTTCCATGATCGAGACGGCGGCGACGACGGGCACGGAGGGCTGGCACACCGCCATGACATGGGTGTTGCCGCCGAGAACGTGCAGCATCTCGATGACATAGTCGATATAATCGTCGAGATCGAAGCGGCCCTCGCTGAGCGGCACCATGCGGGCATCAGCCCAATCGGTGATGTAGACCTCATGCGCGGGCAGGAGGGCTTCCACCGTGCCGCGCAGCAGCGTCGCATAATGGCCGGACATCGGCGCGACGATCAGCACGCGCGGCTGCGGGCTGCGCAAGGGACGGGCGAACTTGCGATCGAAGTACAGTAGCTGGCAGAACGGCTTTTCCCAGACCGAGCGGATCTCGACGGGGACGCGGATGCCATTGACCTCGGTGTCGTTGAGGCCCCATTCCGGCTTGCCGTAGCGGCGCGTGGTGCGCTCGAACAATTCGCAGGCCGCGGCGACCGACTTGCCGACCTCGGTGCGCGCCCAGGGATTGAGGGGATTCTGAAACAGGAGCCTGGTCGCATCGGTGACCGCGCGCGCCGGATTGAGAGAGGCATGCGCCAGCTCGTACATCCAGTACATCGGCCTCGTCAGGACCGGACTGCCTTCAGCCGCCAGGGGCGGCGCGCCGCCAAACTCACCAATAGGCATCGCTATTTTCCTCTTCGCATCGCAGCATACTGCCGAATGCGCAATATTGCGTCAATGCATGGTTCCGTACATCTATGTGCCGGAAAAGCCCAAACCAGCCTGAATCCACGGGAAAGTGACGTTATTCGCCAGCCGAGAGCAGCGAGCCGTGCTTCCTGGCGCTTCGCAACAGGGCAAGGAATGCCCCAAAAGATGCAACCAGTAGTACCGCGTTGATGGCCAATGCCTCCAGCATCAGATCGGTCCTAAAGGTTTGCTCGATCAGGAGCGCGCGCATGCCCTCGAAAGCATAGGTCGGCGGCAACGCCCAGGCGACGTGCTGCAACCAGGCCGGCAGCACGCTGACGGGATAGTAGACGCAGGCCAGCGGCAGGATGGCGAACATCAAGGTCCAGACGATGCTCTCGGCGCCGAGGCCGTTTCGCAGCACCAGGCCCGAGACGAAGATGCCGACTGACCAGCTCGTGAAGATCAGGTTGCAGAAGAAGGCGATCAGCGGCAGGCCGAGGGCATAGACATTGAAGTGAAACAGGAACAGCGCGAGCAGGGTCATCGGGATGATGCCGATGGCGAGCCGGATCAGGCTCATGACCATCAGCGACAGCAGAAACTCGATCGGCTTGAGCGGGCTCATCATGAGATTGCCGATGTTGCGCGCCCACATCTCCTCCAGGAACGAGATGGAGAAGCCGAGCTGCCCGCGGAACAGGATGTCCCAGAGGATGACGGCGCCGATCAGCGTGCCGCCGGCGCGCGCGAAGAAATTGGCATTTTCGGCGATGTAGAGCTGGAGAAAGCCCCAGGTGATGACTTGCAGCGCCGGCCAGTAGAGCAGCTCGAGCAGCCGCGGCCAGGACGACATCAACAGATACCAATAACGCAGGATCATCGCGCCGATGCGATGCACGGAGATGCCGCGGTGGAGGGAGATATCGGTCATTGCGGCCTCTGGTAGCCCGGCCGCAACCAGTAGCCCGAATGGAGCGAAGCGCAATCCGGGATCAGCCTATCGAGACGCGAGAACCCCGGATTACGCTTCGCTCCATCCGGGCTACGATTGCGGCTACCGCTCATCTCACCGCCTCCTTCGCGCCGTTCACCCTCCCGCGCGCGACGTCCAAAAATACCTCCTCCAGCGTGGTGCGGTTGTAGCGTGCCATGATCGCTTCGGGCGTGTCGTCGTCCTCGATGCGGCCGCGCTTCATGATGATGATGCGGTCGCAGAGCCGCTCGACCTCGAGCATGTTGTGCGAGGCCAGCAGGATGGTGGCGTTGTGCTGCTTGCGATAGCGCTCCAGATGCGCCCGCACCCAATCGGCGGTATCAGGATCGAGCGAGGCGGTCGGCTCGTCCAGCAAGAGCAGCTCGGGCTGGTTGATCAGCGCCTTCGCCAGCGCAACACGGGTCTTCTGCCCGGCGGAGAGCTTGCCGTTGGCGCGGTCGATGAAATCGCCGAGGTCGAGATCGTCGGCGAGCCCGGCGATGCGGTCAGCGAGGTTCTTCACCGCGTAGAGCTTGCCGAACACGGTGAGGTTCTGCCGTACCGTGAGCCGCATCGGCATGTCGACATAGGGGCTCTCGAAATTCATCCGCCCCAGCACGGACGCGCTCTCCTCGGGCATGCGATGCCCGAGCACCTGCACGCGGCCGGACGTCGGCAGCACCAGGCCCATGATCATCGCGATGGTCGTGGTCTTGCCGGCGCCGTTGCCGCCGAGCAGCCCGGTGATGCTGCCGCGCGGAAGCGAAAAGGAGATATCGTCGACGGCGCGGGTCTGGTTGTAGACCTTGACGAGATGATCGACCGCAATCGCCGCGGGTGCGCCGCGATCCGCGACAGTCGGCCAGCTTGAAGCCTTGTCATTCTCGGTCATGCTGGCCGTTCTTCTGCTATTGCAGCCGATAGCGCAAGGCTTGTAATTCCCGGGCGGTTCCGTGAGCCGCGCGTTTGTGACCTTAGAAGGCACCGCCACATTGGCCGATATGACCGAAATTGCCGATTCCGACTTTCGCCACGCGCAGCGGCATATCCGGCTGGATACGATCCTGCGGCTGCGCTGGCTCGCGGTGCTGGGGCAGCTCGCCGCGATCTTCATCGTGGCGCAGGGGCTGGAATTCAACGTCGAGATCGTCCCCTGTGTCAGCATCATCGCCCTGTCGGCGGCGCTCAATCTGGCGCTCCAGACCGCGGCCAATCCGATGCAGCGGCTGGAGCCGATGCAGGCGGCCGGACTGCTGGCGCTGAACATCGTGGAGCTGGCTGGTCTGTTATTCTTTACCGGCGGCCTCCAGAACCCGTTCTCGTTCCTGTTCCTCGCGCCCGTGCTGATCTCGGCCACGGCGCTGCCGGCCCGCTTCACCTTCGGCCTCGGCCTCCTCGCTGTGGCCTGCGCCTCGGTCCTGTTCTTCTTCCATTCGCCGCTGCCGTGGGATTCCGACGATCCGCTGGTGCTGCCACCGATCTACCTCGTCGGTGTCTGGCTCTCGATCGCGCTCGCGATCGGTGTCACCAGCCTCTACTCCTTCCAGGTCACCGAAGAGGCGCGCAAGCTCGCGGACGCGCTGGCCGCAACCGAGCTGGTGTTGACGCGCGAGCAGCATCTGACCCAGCTCGACGGGTTGGCTGCCGCAGCCGCACACGAGCTCGGCACGCCGCTCGCGACCATCTTCCTGATCTCGCGCGAGCTGGAAAAAACGGTGAAGGACCCGAGCTTTGCCGCCGATCTGAAAACCCTGCGCGAGCAGACCCAGCGCTGCCGCGACATCCTGAGCAAGATCACCCAGCTGTCCTCCACCGGCGCACCGTTCGACCGCATGAAGCTGTCGGAGCTGATCGAGGAGGTGGTGGCGCCGCATCGCGATTTCGGTGTCGGCATCAAGGTGCGGATCGCGGTGGCGGTCGCGGCCGAGCCGGTCGGCTCGCGCAATCCGGCGATCCTCTACGGCATCGGCAACATCGTCGAGAATGCGGTCGATTTCGCCCACACCACCGTCGAGGTGAATGCCTGGTGGAACAAGGACGATATCGAGCTCGTGATCTCCGACGACGGCCCCGGCATCCCGCCCGACATCCTCAAACGGATCGGCGAGCCCTATCTGTCGCGGCGGCGGACCCAGGATGAAGGCGGCGAGCGGCGCGGCCTTGGCCTCGGCGTGTTCATCGCGCGTACGCTGCTCGAACGCACCGGCGCCAAGGTCTCGTTCACCAACCGGACCTTTCCGGACCACGGCGCGGTGGTCCAGATCAATTGGCCGCGAGAGCGTTTTGAGGCTATCGAGACGCTAGAAGAAACAATAGGATAGGCCGCGACCTTGCGTCGCACAACGGGGCCGATCGACCATTTGCCGCCTTGGCACCGATCGATTGCGACGCCATATGTCAATGCGCTGGAGAGAGGACAACACCTTGAACGCCATTGCCGAACTGAACGAACAGACCGACCGCTCGCTTCTCATCGTGGAGGACGACAAGCCGTTTCTGGAGCGGCTGTCGCGCGCGATGGAGACACGGGGCTTTGCCGTGACATCGTGCGACACCGTCTCCGACGGTCTTGCGCAGATCGGCAAATCGGCACCGGCCTTCGCGGTGGTGGATTTGCGGCTCGGCGACGGCAACGGTCTCGACGTGGTCTCGGCGCTGAAGAAGAAGCGCCCCGATGCGCGCGCGATCGTGCTGACCGGCTATGGCAACATCGCCACCGCCGTGACCGCGGTGAAGATGGGCGCGATCGATTATCTCTCCAAGCCGGCCGATGCCGACGACGTCGTCGCCGCGCTGCTCTCGACCAGCGCGGAGAAATCCGAGCTGCCGACCAACCCGATGTCGGCCGACCGCGTGCGCTGGGAGCACATCCAGCGCATCTACGAAATGTGCAACCGCAACGTCTCGGAGACGGCGCGCCGGCTCAACATGCACCGCCGCACGTTGCAGCGCATTCTGGCCAAGCGCGCGCCGCGGTAGTTACTACGCTCAATCCTCTATCCCCGTCATCCTGAGGCGCTCGCCTTGCCAAGCAAGGCGATCCTCGAAGGGCGACGGCCCGGCTGCATCGCGGCCGTGCATCCTTCGAGGCTCCCCGACGGGACGCTCCGCGCCCCGTCACTCGCGCCTCAGGATGACGGGGATACAGTTTCGTTCTTTTGGCTACTCCCAGAAATCCGCGTGCCCCTGCGGATCGACCAGGCGGTTGATCCGCAGCGCAGCCGCCATCGCAAAGCGCACCGTCATCTGCTTGCGCGTGGCGGCAGCAAGCTTGTGCTCGGGCGCCTCGCAATGCATGTGCGCGCCATAGGCGTCGGCGACGATCAGGCCGGTGTCTTCAGGAAAGATCTCGCAGGGCAGATCCTGCGTGAAGGCGAAGAACAGCCGGTCGCAATGGGCGCGGTATTCGTGCCATTTCTGGTCGGCGCGCAGATCCTCGACTGACGATTTGATCTCGATGATCCAGATCTCGCCGCGCTCGTTCAGCGCGACGAGATCGGCGCGGCGGCCCGAGGGTAGCGGCAATTCGCTGATGCAGGAGAAACCGAGCGAGCGCAGCAGTCGCGCGGTGCCGCGCGCGACCGCAAGCGCCGTCTCCGACTGGCGGCGGTCCGGCGGCGGTACGAGGGCGATATTGCGGGCGGTGTTGTCCATGGGGGGAGGATAGCCGATTCCTCCGTCGTCGTCCTGGCGAAAGCCAGGACCCATTACCCCAAGGGGGGCGTTGTAGCGCATCGTCGTCCCGGCGGAGGCCGGGACCCATACCCACAGGAGGAAGTTTGGCGAAGACTTGCAGTGGGCAATTCCGCGGCACACATACCGCGCTCCACCGATAGATCACGCGGTATGGGTCCCGGCGTTCGCCGGGACGACGGCGGAGTGCGGAACCGCTCCCGTTCCCAACACTTATCACGCAGCCGCCGCACCTCGGCGGCCCACGAGGCCGCTCGCGCATGATCGACGATCTCTGGTACAAGAACGGCGTGATCTACTGCCTCTCCGTCGGCTCCTATATGGATGCCAATGGCGACGGCGTCGGCGACTTCAAGGGCCTCTTGCGCCGGCTCGATTATCTGCACGGCCTCGGCATCACCACGATCTGGCTGATGCCGTTCCAGATTTCGCCGCAGCGCGACGACGGCTACGACATCGCGGACTATTACAGTGTCGATTCCCGCTACGGCACGCTCGGCGATTTCGTCGAGTTCACCCATGGCTGCAAGCAGCGCGGCATCCGCGTCATCATCGATCTCGTCGTCAACCACACCTCGGACCAGCATCACTGGTTCAAGGAAGCGCGGCGCGACAAGAACTCTCCCTATCGCGACTGGTACGTCTGGTCCGACACAAAGCCGGCCAACGCCCATGAGGGCATGGTGTTTCCCGGCGTGCAGAAATCGACCTGGACGCGCGACAAGGAAGCCGGCGCCTGGTATTTTCATCGCTTCTACGATTTCCAGCCCGATCTCAACACCTCGAACCCGCACGTGCAGGCCGAGATCCTGAAGATCATGGGCTTCTGGATCCAGCTCGGCGTCTGCGGCTTTCGCATGGATGCCGTGCCGTTCGTGATCGCGACCAAGGGCGCCAAAGTGAAGAAGCCGGTCGAACAGTACGACATGCTGCGCGCATTCCGCGAATTCCTGCAATGGCGGCAGGGCGACGCCATCATCCTCGCCGAAGCCAATGTGCTGCCGAAGACGGACATGGAATATTTCGGCCGCGACGCCGACCGCATGCACATGATGTTCAACTTCCAGGTCAACCAGCATCTGTTCTATGCGCTGGCATCGGCAGACTCGCGGCCGCTGGCGAAGGCGCTGAAGGCGACCAAGCCGCGGCCGGCGACAGCGCAATGGGGCCTGTTCCTGCGCAATCACGACGAGCTCGATCTCGGACGGTTGACCAAGGCGCAGCGCGAGGTCGTGTTCAAATGCTTCGGACCCGACAAGGACATGCAGCTCTACGACCGCGGCATAAGGCGGCGCCTCGCGCCGATGCTGGGCGGCGACCGCCGGCGGCTCGAGCTCGCCTATAGCCTGGTGTGCACATTGCCGGGAACGCCCGTGATCCGCTATGGCGACGAGATCGCGATGGGTGATGACCTGTCGCTGCCCGAACGCGATTGCGCGCGCACGCCGATGCAATGGTCGACCGAGCCGCATGGCGGCTTCACCAAGAGCGACAAACCGGCATGCCCTGTGATCGACAAGGGGCCGTACGGCTATCCGCACGTCAACGTCGCAAAACAGCGGCGCGATCCCAACTCCATGCTGAACTGGACCGAACGCATCGTGCGCATGCGTAAGGAGGTGCCGGAAGTCGGCTGGGGCGACTTCACCATCATTCCTGTGCGCGATCCCGCCGTGTTCATCATGCGCTATGATTGGCGTAACAATTCGGTGCTGTTCATGCACAATCTCGACGAGAAGCCGCGCGAGATCGCGTTCTCGGCGGGGCTGCCTGATGGGGCCGGCGCGCACCTCATCAACCTGCTCGCGGAAGATCACAGCCACGCCGACAAGCGCGGCCAGCATCGCGTCGTGCTGGAGCCCTACGGCTATCGCTGGTATCGCGTCGGCGGGCTGGATTATCTGCTGAGGCGGAGCGACATCGACGGAACTACGGTGCGGGGGAGGAAACATCCGGGGTAGCCTCGCTAAACCCTCCGCCGTCGTCCCGGCCTAGTGCGCAATTGCGCACGGGGGCCGGGACCCATACCGCGTGATCTATCGAATCTTCGACGGTGGGAGTACCGAACTCCAAGTCTTCGCCAAATTACTTCCTGTGGCTATGGGTCCCGGCCTTCGCCGGGACGACGGCTAGGATGACACGATCACCACGCCCTCATTCCCGCGCAAATCCAGCACGCCCTCCAGCCGTTCGCCTTCCCGATCGAGAAACGTCGACAGCAGGATCTCGCTGCCGAAGCGGATGGCGCTGGTGGTCACGGCGATCGGGTCGGGGCCGAGATTGAGCGCCACGACCACCGCTCTGCCGCCGACCTCGCGGCGATAGAGCAGGAGATCGCCTTGCGCCGAGATCGGGTGATAGTCGCCTGCCATCAGCGGCGGCGAAGCCTTCCGCAAGGCGATCAGGCGCTTGTACAGGTTCAGGATCGAGCGCGGATCGGCTTCGAGAGCGACGACGTTCTCGCGGATGTGATCCTCCGGCAGCGGCAGCCACGGCCGGACCTCCGCGAAGCCGGCGAAGTTCGAGGAATCCCACTGCATCGGCGTGCGACAGCCGTCGCGGCCGACACCGATGCCGGGCACGTTCTTCTCGAAGGGATCGCGCGTGTCCTCCGGTGCGATCGCGAGCTGATGCATGCCGATCTCGTCGCCGTAATAGAGCGTCGGCGTGCCGCGCAGCGTCAGCAACAGCATGGCGGCGACACGGGCCTGCTCGGGACCGACGCGGCTTGCGACGCGCGGACGGTCGTGATTGCCGAGCACCCAGTTCGGCCAGGCGCCGCGCGGCAGCGCCTTCTCGTAATCCTCGATGATCTTCTCGATCGAGCGCGCGCTCCAGAAGGTCGAGAGCAGCGCGAAGTTGAACGGCATCTGCGCGCCGGTGAGATCGTTGCCGTAATAGGCCATCAAGCGATGCAGCGGCAGATAGATCTCACCGATCAAGACGCGCGCGCCAAAGCCATCGGTGAGACGCCGCATCTGCGCGATCACGTCATGCACCTCGGGCTGATCGGTCGAGTATTGCGTCAGGATCTTCTCGTTCGGCGGCCGGCCCTCGACGTAATGCGGGTTTGGCGGATTGTCGCGGAATTCGACGTCCTTGATCAGGTGCCAGATCACGTCGACGCGGAAGCCGTCGACGCCCTTCTCCAGCCAGAACCGCATCACGTCATAGATCGCGGCGCGCACGTCCGGATTGCGCCAGTTGAGATCCGGCTGCTGGGCGAGGAAGGCGTGATAGTAATATTGGCCGGTGGTCTCGTCGGATTGCCAGGCGCTGCCGCCGAACTCGGACAGCCAGTTGTTCGGCACACCGCCATCGGGCGCCGGATCGCGCCAGATGTACCAGTCGCGCTTGGGATTGTCGCGTGAGGACCGGCTCTCGACGAACCAGGGATGCTGGTCCGAGGTGTGGTTCGGCACGAGGTCGAGGATCAGCTTCAGGCCATTGTCGTGGGCGGCGGCGAGCAGCGCGTCGAAATCCGCCATCGTGCCGAACAGCGGCTCGATGCCGGTATAGTCGGAAATGTCGTAGCCGAAATCCGCCATCGGCGAGGGGAAGATCGGCGACAGCCAGATCGCGTCGACGCCGAGCGATTTGACGTAAGGCAGCCGCCTGAGAATGCCAGCGAGATCGCCGACGCCGTCGCTGTTCGAGTCCTGAAACGAGCGCGGATAGATCTGATAGAAGATGCCGTCGCGCCACCAATTTTCGTTGCCTTGAGCCATGCCGAAAGACCACCCAAATCTGCGCTTCGCGCGGGAGAACGCGACAGCGACGCCCCGGTTCAAATTGGCAGGTCAATTGGGACGGCCGTGTGACGGTTGTTCCCGAGCTCGTTCCGACTGTTTGGCCCCGAATCTTTTGCTTGGCGGCCTGGCAAAAATCGGCATTGTGAGGCCATGACCGAGCAAACCGATACCAAAGCCAAAGCCGGCGCGATCATCGTTCCCGTGACGCTGTTCGAGCAGAATTGCACCATCATCTGGGACGAGCCTTCCAAGAAGGCCGTGGTGATCGATCCCGGCGGCGACGTGCCGAAGATTCTGGATGCGATCAAGCAGACCGGCGTCAGCGTGGAAAAGATCTGGCTGACCCATGGTCATATCGACCATGTCGGCGGCGCAGCCGACTTGCGCGACGCGCTGAAGGTGCCGATCGAGGGACCGCATCAAGCGGACAAGTTCCTGCTCGACAACGTGGTCGAGAGCGGCGCGCGCTTCGGCATGACCGGGGTGCGCAACTTTGCGCCGGACCGCTGGCTCAACGAAGGCGACAGCGTCTCGATCGGCGACCTGCAGTTCGACATCCTGCACTGCCCCGGCCATTCGCCCGGCAGCGTGGTGTTCTTCAACAAGGACTTGCGTTTTGCCCATGTCGGCGACGTCCTGTTCGCAGGCTCGGTCGGGCGCACCGACCTGCCCGGCGGCAGTCACGCCACGCTGATCAACTCGATTCTGACCAAGCTCTTGCCGCTCGGCGACGATGTCGGCTTCATCTGCGGCCACGGCGCCGGATCGAGCATCGGCCAGGAGCGGATGACCAATCCGTTCATCACCGGCGAGATGTAAACGTTTTTTGTTTGAGCATGATCTGTTCGGAAAATCGCTTCACACTTTTCCGGATCATGCTCTACTCGGCGGCGTCCGCCAGCGCCGCGGGTTCGCTGAGATTACGCTCGCCCCATTCCCGGATGGCGGCGACGACCGGCACAAAACTCCTGCCCTTGCGGGTCAGGCGATATTCGACCTTGGGCGGCACCTCGCCGAAATCCCTGCGGTCGATCAGGCCGCTCGCCGTCAGCGCCTTCAATTCACGGCTGAGCACGCGTGGGGTGATCTCGGCGCTGCCTTCCGTGCCGCGCAGCAGGCCGCTCCTGATCTCGCCATAGCGGCGCGGACCGTCCTTCAAATCCCAGACGATGCGCAGCTTGTACTTACCGCTGATCATCTTCTGAAACGCCGCGACCGGACAGGTGCGCGCCGGGTTCGCTCTTGCCTTCGCCATGTCGTCTCCTCCATGCGCAGCCAGCGCGCGGAAGAATAGGAGCGGCGGCGAAAAAGTCCATACTATCAATTTTGTCCATACTTGCAGGATCGCTTGCAAGCCGCAGATGATGACGCACACGACGAAGTAAGGAGCGTCACATGAAGCACTTCATGATCACATACGAATTCAGGAACGGCACGACGGAGGAATGGCATCAGGAGATCGGCCGCTTCATCAAGGCGATCGACGGCGATCCGGAGCTGAAAGGGCGGATCGGCTATCGTGTCCTGAAGCACCGCGATGACGGCAGCTATATCCACCTCGCCAGCGTCACCGACGATGCCGCGCAAAAAGCCCTGCAATCGCGCGACTTCTTTAAGGCCTATCAGGAGATGACGCGGAAGGTGGCCGGCGGCGAGGTCACGGTGACGCCGATCGAGTGGATCGATCAGACGGCGTAGTGTTGAAGCGAAGCTAAGCCACAAATTCCGCTGTCGTCCCGGCGAAGGCCGGGACCCATACTCCGGAGAGGGAGTTTGGCGAAGACTCGTCGTTCGGGACTCATACCGAACGTCATTGATAGATTCCGCGGTATGGGTCCCGGCCTTCGCCGGGACGACATAGAATTACTTCATCAACCCCGCGGCGGTCAGCGCACGCGTGATGATCTGGCCGAGATCGAAGCTGCGTGTCCGCTCGGGCTTCGCCTCGGCCGGCTGTGCGGCGACGGCGGCGCGGATCGAGCGGGCGAGATGCGGCGCGGGCGTCAGCGCCGGCTTCGGCGTTGCAGGCTTTGCCTCCGCCTTTGGCGCCGCCTCCGCAATCCAGCCGGTGAGGCCGAAGAACTTTGCGATGTGATAGGACGAGGAGATGCCGGCCTCGATCAGGAATGCGCCTTCCATGCCGTAACGCTGGTCGTTGTCGGCGAGACCGAGTGGCGTGCCGTGCGCCATGTCGGTGATGGCGTAGGATTCGACCAGCGTCTCGCCGTCCTGGTTCCACCAGGCCTGGCGCGGATAGCCGTCGACATTGGTCTCGGCCATCGGCACCTCAGGCAGATCATGCAGATCGAGCCATTGCTTGACGATCTCGTTGGCGTTGCCGGGATTGACGGTACGGTCGGCGCTGCCGTGCCACACCGACACCTTCGGCCAGGGGCCACGATGGTGGGTGGCGTTGCGCACGAGATCGCCGAGCTCACGTGCGGGACGCACGGGTGAATGGAACATGCCGTCCAGCGCCTCGCGCAGGTTCGACGCGATCCCATAGGGCAAGCCCGCGATCACCGCGCCGGCTGCGAACACTTCCGGGTAGGTCGCGAGCATCACCGATGTCATGCCGCCGCCGGCGGACAGGCCGGTGATGAAGATGCGCCTCTGATCGATGCGATGCGCTTCCACCATGTGGGCAATCATCTCGCGGATCGAACGCGCCTCGCCGCTGTCCCGTGCGGTGTCCTCCGGATTGAACCAGTTGAAGCAGGTGTTGCCGTTGTTGATGCGCTGCTGCTCGGGCATCAGCAGCGCGAAGCCGTAATGCTTCGCCAGCGTCGACCAGCCGGCGCCGAGATCGTAGCCGGAAGCGGTCTGGCCGCAGCCATGCAGCACGACGACGAGCGCGCGCGGCTTCTGCAGCTGCGCCGGCACGAAGGCGAGCATGCGCAACGCGCCGGGATTGTCACCGAAATTCGTGACCTCTTGCAACGGGCTGGATGAATCCGCGCTGCGGCCGAGTTCGGCAAAGCGCAGACCGTCCAGCTTGGGCAGACGTCTCAACAGATCGACATTTCGGGCTAGTGACACGGCAACTTCCTGGTGGGCAACTTCCAACGTTCAGCCAAACCAGATAGTTGCTGCGTTGCAAAATAAAAAGACTGTGCGCTGTCAATCCCACGAAAATCGCCGGGATTTCCCGCGGAATCCGCATGTATTAACCGCTATGCCTCAACTTGGTGCAGAGGCGCGGCGCATCCAGGCCAGAAATGCGGCGCAGATCATGATTAATGTCACAAACAGCGCAAGTGAGACGAGAAATCCTGCGCGCGCTGATTGCAACGATTCGACGGCGAAGAACACCGCGCCGATTGCGGCCACTCCGGCCGCATTTCCGATCTGCGCCGTGGTGCCGTACATGCCGGAGGCCGAGCCTGCTGCGACAGGTTTTACGCTCGCGAGCACCGCGCCCGACAACGGCGCCATCACCAATCCCTGACCGTAGCCGAAGACGATCATCGTAAGCGCAAGCGCAAGCGGCGTCGGTGCATCGACATAGAACGCGACAAGCGCGAGCGCGGCGAGACCTGCGATCTGGAGCGCGCAGCCCTCGAGCAACACCTTGGTGCCGCGATGGCGCGCCCTCGCGCCGCTGTGGCGCGAGGCCACGACGAAGGCAAGCGCGAGCGGGATGAAGGCCATGCCGGCTGCGAGCGGCGGAATCTTCAGGCCGCGCTGCATGTACAGCGTCATCACCAGATAGAACGAGAGGTTGGCGACGAAAAAGAAGAACGCCGCGCCGAGCCCGCGCAGGAAGGCGGCGTCCGACAGCAGCGTCAGATCGACCAGCGGCATGCCGCCGTCACGCGCGACCGCGTGCTCCAGCTTCAGGAACGCGGCGAGGATCGCGCCGCCGATTGCCATCACCGCCCACAACCACGGCGCCCAGCCGGCATCATGACCGAACAGCAGCGGGCCGATCAGGCACAACAAGCCTGCGAACAGCACCACACTGCCCTTGATGTCGAGCTTTGTACCTGATCGCCGCGGCACCGACGGCATGATGCGCCAGGCGGCAGTGGCGATGGCGAGGCCACCGGGCACGTTGACGAAGAACACCGCGCGCCAGCCGGTGCCGGCGAGATCTAGCGTGACCAGCAGACCGCCGAGCAGGAAGCCCGCGGCGCCGGCCAGCCCGAGCACGATGCCATAGATGGCGAAGGCACGGCTGCGCGTCTCGTCGGTGAACAGCAGATGCAGCGTCGCCAGCACCTGCGGCACCATCAGCGCCGCGGTCGCGCCCTGCGCCAGCCGGGCGATGATCAGCTCCGCGCCGGATTGCGCAAGGCCACACCAGAGCGAGGTGAGCGTGAAACCCAGCACGCCGGCGAGGAAGACGCTCTTCGTGCCGTGGATGTCGCCGAGCCGGCCGCCGGTGACCACCAGCGTGGCATAGGCGATCAGGTAGATCGCAATGACGGATTCGATCTGCGCCGGCGACGCTTTCAGATCGACCGCGATGGTGGGAATGGCGACGTTGACCACGAAGGCGTCGACGCCGAACATGAACTGCGCGGCGACGACGATGGCCAGCACCCACCAGCGGCGCGAGGAATCGAGTTGTTGTGTGACGATCTGATGCATCGGCGCATGACCCCGGACTATCGTTGCCCGATGATTTCAGATCGCGCGTGGTGTCGCGATTACCTGCGAGGTAGGATTCGCGTGCCTCATTCGAGGCGCGGTTGCTTCGCCTCTCCCCGCGTGCGGGGAGAGGCCGGAATTCAAACGCAGTTTGAATTCCAGGTGAGGGGGAGCTTCCGCGACTCGCACTGCCATTGAATTTGCGGAAGCAGCCCCTCACCCCGCCCTCTCCCCGTAAGAACGGGGAGAGGGAGACGAGACATCTCATCGCGCCTCCGCGCATGCCTGCATTCCGCCGCGCGGGACATCGTGCGATTGCGTTCGCTTTCGCGAGCACGTAGCCTCGCCGCTTCAACAAACAGAAAATCAAAGCCGGAGAGAACGCCATGGCGCGCCTGAAATTCGGAGCCTTTCTTGCCCCGCATCACCCGATCGGGGAGCATCCGATGCTCCAGTTCCGGCGCGATCTCGACCTGGTCGAGCAGCTGGATAACCTCGGTTATGACGAGTTCTGGTGCGGCGAGCATCACTCTTCCGGCTGGGAGATGATCGCATCGCCCGAGATGTTCCTGGCCGCGGCCGGCGAGCGCACCAAGCGGATCAAGCTCGGCACCGGCGTGGTGTCGTTGCCCTACCACCACCCCTTCAACGTCGCCCAGCGCATGGTGCAGCTCGATCACATGACCGGCGGCCGCGCCATCTTCGGCTCCGGTCCCGGCGCGCTCGCCTCCGACGCGCATACGCTCGGCATCGACCCGATGACGCAGCGCGACCGCCAGGACGAGGCGATCGGCGTGATCCGCCGCCTCTTCAACGGCGAGCGCGTCACGGCGAAGAGCGACTGGTTCACCATGAACGATGCCGCACTGCAGATCCTGCCGCTGCAGGAGGAGATGCCGTTCGTGGTGGCCTCGCAGATCTCTCCGTCCGGCATGACGCTGGCCGGCAAATACGGCATCGGCATCATCTCGCTGGGCTCGATGACGACGCAGGGGCTGATGTCGCTGCAACAGCAATGGCAGTTCGCCGAGGACGCCGCGAAAAAACACGGTACTACGGTAAGCCGCGCCGACTGGCGCGTGCTCCTGACCTGGCATATCGCCGAAACCCGCGAGCAGGCGCGACGCGAAGCGGGCGCCGGGCTGATGCACTGGCACAACGAATATAATGTCGGCACGCTGCAGCGGCCGGGTCTCACCGCTTTCTCCTCGCCCGACGAAGCCGTGGACAAGACCGCCTTCGTCGAGGGCGCAGCCTCCACCATCGGCACGCCCGACGATCTCGTCAAAACCATCAAGAACGTGATGCAGGTGTCCGGCGGGGTCGGCGCCATCATCGGCTTCGTGCACGACTGGGCCAATCCGGAAAACACCCGCCGCAGCTGGGACATGGTCGCGCGCTACGTCGTGCCGGAGATCAACGGCTACATCGACGGTCTTCGCAAGTCGCAAAAATTCGTGATCGAGAATCGCGCGATCTTCGAGCGCGCAGGCCAGGCCGTGATGGCCAAGATCATGGAGAACGAGAAGGCCGCCGAGGCGCTGAAGGTGACCGGCCCCGGCCGTGTCGCCATTCCCGCCGTCAACGCCCCGGATTTGCAGAAGGAAGCGGCGAAGCGGTAAGTCTATCTCTGTCGTCCCGGCGAAAGCCGGGACGACGATGGTACGTGTCGCGATTTTGTGCGCAAGACGACCCCCGCTCATCGCGACCGGATCGTGCTATGCTCGCGGAGCTTGCCAACCGGAGCAATCGTCATGTCGACGCAGAATGTGGCCGCCCCTGCGCTTGGCTTCACCCCGCCCAGGCGCAATGAGCTGACCCACATCCCCGGCGACGAAGGCTGGCCGATCATCGGCAAGACCTTGCAGGTGCTCGCCGACCCCAAGGGGCACATCGAGGCGAACGGCGCCAAATACGGCCCGGTCTACCGCACGCACATTTTCGGCGAGACCAATGTCGTGCTGCTCGGGTCCGAGGCCAACGAGCTCGTGCTGTTCGACCAGCAGAAACTGTTCTCGTCGACGCATGGCTGGAACAAGGTGCTCGGCCTGTTGTTTCCGCGCGGCTTGATGCTGCTCGATTTCGACGAGCACCGCCTGCATCGCAAGGCGCTGTCGGTCGCGTTCAAGGCCGGGCCGATGAAGTCGTATCTCAGCGATCTCGATCGCGGCATTTCCGCGCGCGTGGCGCAGTGGAAGGCCAAACCCGGCGAGATGCAGCTTTATCCGGCGATGAAGCAGCTCACGCTCGATCTCGCTGCGGCCTCGTTCCTCGGCGCCGACATCGGCCCCGAGGTCGACGAGATCAACCGTGCCTTCGTCGACATGGTCGCGGCCGCCGTCGCCCCGGTCCGCCGCCCCCTGCCCGGCACCCAAATGGCGCGAGGGGTGAAGGGACGCAAGCGCATCGTCGCCTATTTCCGCGAGCAGATTCCGCTGCGACGCGGCAATCACGGCGGCGATGACCTGTTCTCGCAGCTTTGCCGCGCGACCCATGAGGACGGCGCGCTGCTCTCGGAGCAGGATATCATCGACCATATGAGCTTCCTGATGATGGCCGCGCACGACACGCTGACCTCGTCGCTGACCTCCTTCATCGGCGAACTCGCCGCCAATCCGGACTGGCAGGACAGGCTGCGGGCGGAGGTTCTCGCGCTCGGCCTCGCCCCGGATGCGCCGAGCAGCTTCGACGATCTCGAGAAGATGCCGCTGACGGAGATGGCGTTCAAGGAGGCGCTGCGGATCAAGCCGCCGGTGCCCTCGATGCCGCGCCGCGCGATGCGCGATTTCACTTTCAAGGGGTTTACGATTCCCGCCGGCACTGCCGTCGGCGTCAATCCGCTCTACACCCATCACATGAAGGACATCTGGCCGGAGCCGGACCAGTTTGATCCAATGCGCTTCACCGAGGAGGCGCAGCGTGGCCGCCACCGCTTCGCCTTTGTGCCGTTCGGCGGCGGCGCGCATATGTGCCTCGGCCTGCATTTCGCCTATATGCAGGCGAAATGCTTCGCGCGGCATTTCCTGCAGAACATCGAGGTATCGCTGGAGCCGGGCTACAAGCCGGACTGGCAGATGTGGCCGATCCCGAAACCGCGGGATGGTTTGCGGGTGCGGGTGACGGCGGTTTAGCGCCACCGCCGTCATTGCGAGCCAACGGGTCCGCGCGAAGCGCGGCCCGATGACAGGCTCCGCGAAGCAATCCAGAATCTTTCCACGGTGACAGCCTGGATTGCTTCGTCGCAAGGGCTCCTCGCAATGACGGAAACCTGCTTTCGTAGGGTGGGCAAAGGCGCGGAGCGCAGTGCCCACCATGTCTCTCCCGGTTTGAACACCGACGTTGGGCACGGCGCGCGAAGGGCGCGCCTTTGCCCACCCTACGGCTTCGGCGCCCGTGGCTCCTACGCCCCCTGATCGAACGCTTTGCGCAAGGCCACATAACCCTGCTGCTGCTGGCTCCAGTTGCGGCCGCCGGTCATGGCACCGTCGATGACGAGGTCGTGGCCGTTGATGAAGCTGGATTCGTCGCTCGCCAGGAACACCGCGGCATGGGCGATGTCATCAGGGAGACCGGCGCGCGGGATCGGCTGCGCGGTCTTGTAGACCTCGCGCATCACCGCCGGCGTCTTCTCGGCCGCGTCGGTCGACAGCCCCAGCGCCTTGCCGAAGATGCCGGTTGCGATCGCGCCGGGCGAGATCGAGTTGACGCGCACATTGGACTCGCCGAGCTCCATCGCTACGCATTTGGTGAGATGGATCACCGCCGCCTTGGCCGCGCTATAGACCATCGAGGACGAGAACCCGGCGAGACGGCCGGCGATGCTGCCATTGTTGATGATGCTGCCAAAACCCTGCTTCTTCATGTGGGGCGCGGCGTGCTTCATGCCGAGCATGACGCTGCGCACCAGCGTCGCCATCGCCGCATCGAACCGCTCGGCCTCGAGGCCCTCGATGCCGCCGGTCTGCGCCGGGCCGCCCGCATTATTGAACAGGCAGTCGATCCGGCCGAATCTGTCGACCGCGAGCGCGATCAGCGCCTGCATCTGCGCTTCGACCGTGACGTCGGTCTGGCGGAAGATGCAAGTCGCCCCGAGCTGCTTCGCCAGCGCCTCGCCTTCCGGCACGCGCCGACCCGCGATCACAATTTTGGCACCTTCGGCAACGAAGACTTCCGCGGTACGCAATCCGATCCCGCTCGTCGCGCCGGTGATGACCGCAACCTTGCCGTCTAGCCTGCCCATGGAATGTTCCCGTTTTTGAATGATTTGATTTTCAGATGGCGGACACTGACAGATGACGGCGCCGCGACGGTCACTATTCCCGCCGGCCCGCGGCAAGGCAAGCTTTGCTTGCGCGTCCGACATGCGTAACATTCGCAACCATGGCTCGACTTTCGAACGGGCATCGCGACCGGGCGGGGCATGGGGAAGCTGATCGACGAGTTCCGCAAAGGCTGGCAGGGCGTGGCACCGCCATCGCTCGGTCTGAGCATCGCCTTCGCGGCCGCCTGCTTGCTGATTGCGACGGCGGCGCGCTGGGGTCTCGCGCAGGTCCGGCCCGACGTCTACTTCACCCCGTATTTCCCGGCCGTGTTCTTTGCCGCCGCGTTCGGCGGCTTCCGGATCGGCATCGTGACGGCACTCGTCGGCGGCGTGCTCGGCGTCGTCGTCAATTTCAGCGATGCCTTTGCCGATCACGCGCGATTTGCCTTGCTGGCGCTTTACTGGGCCGTGAGCGCGCTGACCATCTGGGGTGTCGAGCATTATCGCTCGCTGCTGATCGAACAGCGCCGGATTTCCAAGCGCCTGATCGAGGAAGAAGACTATCGCAAGCTGCTGGTCGATGAGCTCCAACACCGGCTGAAAAACAAGCTGTCGACGGTGCACGCCGTGCTGCACCAGGTGCTGCACGACCAGCCGCAGGTCTGGGCCCGCATCGATCCGAGGCTGCGGTCGCTGGCCACGACCGACGATTTGATCTCGCGGATCGACAAGGCGGGCTGCGACATCCGCGATCTCCTGATCGCGGAGCTCGGGCCTTACGGCCACGTCCGCTTCACGCTCAATGGCGACCGGCTGTTCCTGCCGCCGAAGCTCGCGGTCACGCTGTCACTGATGTTTCACGAGCTCGCCACCAACGCGGGCAAATATGGTGCGTTCTCGGCGCCGCGCGGATTGTTGCAGGTGTCATGGACCGTCAGCGGTGATCGCCTGACCATCACTTGGGACGAGACCGAGGGACCGAGCATCGGCGAGGTGTCGGCACCGGGCTTCGGCACCAAATTGCTGAAGTCGGCGCTAACCGCCTTCGACGGCAAGACCGAGCTCTCATTCTTGAAGACGGGCCTCCATTGCATCATGCAATGCCGTATCCCCAAGGGCGGCTGACGAACAGCAAAGTTCGGTCGATCGGTCACCTCTCCCTACGCCGGGCAATCGCATATGGCCTTTGGGGCGGCCTGAGCGTGCGCCTCGTCCTTCGAGACGACCGCGGAGCCTGTCATCGGGCCGCGCTTTGCGCGGACCCGGTGGCGGTCTCCTCAGGCTGAGGCTAAGCGGCATCGGTGTCCGTTGAATTTGCTGGCGCACACTCCGCCCTCATCCTGAGAGCCTGACTCAAAAAGGGCGGCGAGCTTTTTAGGGTGCAGCGAGGCGTCTTGTCAGCAGCCTGAGATGGGCAACATGAAGCCAGGCAAGCTCTGTCGCGGCCGAGCCTTCAAAGTCTCTGGTGAGGCGTCGGCAGCGACCGAGCCACGCAAAGGTGCGTTCGACCACCCAACGTTTGGGCAGGAGCTGGAAGCCCTTGACCCCCGGTGGTCGCTGGACGATTTCGATTGTCCACGGTCCACAGTGGGACAGCGCGTTGGTAAGCTGTTTGCCGCGGTAAACCCGATCGGCAAAGACATGTTGGAGGCTCGGGAAGCGGTCTCGCAGGTGCTCGAGCAAGGGGACCGC
>NZ_FNCU01000070.1:0-36178 GCF_900099855.1 Bradyrhizobium sp. Rc2d
CGCCACAGGCACCGTGACGGTGACGATCACCGGCACCAACGATGCGGCAACGGTCTCGTCGGACTCCAGGTCCGTCACGGAGGGCGACACCGCGTCGGCGCTGAACACCAGCGGCCAGCTCACCATCAGCGACCCGGACACGGGCGAAGCCCACGTCGTCGCGCAGACCAACCTGCACGGGACCTATGGCGACTTCAGCATCGATGCCAACGGCGCCTGGAGCTACACCGGCAATGGTGCCCACAATGAGCTCACCGCCGGCCAGCAGATGCAGGATCAGTTCACGGTCACCAGCCAGGACGGCACCGCCACAGGCACCGTCACGGTGACGATCACCGGCATCAACGATGCGCCATTAACGGCTACCGACAGCAATGCGGCGGCCAACTCCGTGGCTGAAGGAGCCGCGGCCGGCACGACGGTGGGCATCACCGCGTCGGCGACAGATGTCGACGGACCCTTGGTGACCTACGCGCTGGCCAGCGACACCTCAGGCGGAGGCTTCACCATCAACTCGACCACCGGCGTAGTCACTGTCGCCGATCCGAGCAAGATCAATTACGAGAGCGCGGCGAGTCACGCTTATTCTGTGACGGTGCAGACCTCGGATGGCACGCTGAACAGCCAGCAGACCTTCAGCATCGCCGTGACGGACGTGGCGCCGTCAACGCCGGTCGATGGCAATGCGGCCACCAACACGGTGGCCGAGGGCGCCGCGGCGGGAACGAGCGTCGGCCTCACCGCGTCGGCAACTGATGTCAACGGGCCGGCGGTGAGCTACAGCCTGGTGGGCGACACCTCCAATGGCGGGTTTGCCATCAATGCGACCACCGGCGTGGTGACCGTCGCCGATCCGAGCAAGATAAGTTATGCCGGCAGCGGATCATCTCACAGCTACTCCGTAACCGTGCAGGCATCCGATGGCACGCTGAGCAGTCAGCAGACCTTCAGCGTTGCCGTGACGCAACCGGATACAACGCCGCCGACCGCCTCGGTATCTCATGCATTGAGCCAGAGCCATCAGACCTCCACCTTCACGGTGGCGGCGTCCGATGCGAGCGGCATCAAGACGGTTCAGCTGTTTGACACGATAACACTTTCTGGGAGTGGCACTGCAAACCAGCCAGTCCTGATCTATACGTTCACCGCGGCTGATATCGTGAACGGCAACTATGTTCATACGTTTACAGATGGACTGGCTCCGTTTGCGACCATCAACAACGACACGCATAAGATCAGCGCGGTCGTGACGGACAATGCCAACCTTTCGACCACCGTATTTGATGCCGTGACCTTCAACACTAATGGTGGAAGCGGCGGGAGCACAAAATTCTCGGCTCCGGCCGGTGTCGCTGGATCGCCCATCAACCTCGGCTTGAGTGACCCGACTGGAGGAATGGCAGAGGTGACGCTGACCATCACCGGGATGCTGGAGGGGTGCTCGATCAGTGGGACTACCCACAACCCAGATGGCTCGTGGTCGATCACAACGAGCAATCTCAGCTCGCTGACCGTCACGACCGCCGCAGACTACGTCGGGGCCTTCGTGCTGAACGTGGCAGAGCAATGGACCAATGCGGATGGCAGCATCGGGACAGCGACGATCCTGGACAATCTGGAAGCCTACGCCCCAGGCTCGCCCATCTTCGCCTGGTCGGGCGACGATACGCTGACCGCATCAAGCGGCCATGACACCCTGGTGTTCTCGCAACCGATCGGGAACGACAAGGTCTACAGCTTTGACGTCTCGTCCGACGTTGTCGACCTGATCAGCTACGGCTGGCAGAGCTTCAGCGATGTTCAGGCCCACAGCGCCGATGACGCCAACGGCAATGCCGTCATCACGCTGGGCGACGGCCAGACGATTATATTGGATGGCGTGCATACGGCGGACCTGACGGAGGCGAACTTCGAATTCGATGTCAGCCCGACCGTCCAGAACCCGGGCGCGATGACCGTCGGCGATGGCGCGATGCTGCCGCTCTCCGGCATCGTCGACAACACCGGCACCATCGAGTTGCAGGCATGCGGCAACGACACGCTGCTGCAACTCATCCAGACCGGTCTCAAGCTGGAGGGCGCCGGACATGTCATTCTGTCGGATGATGACCACAACATCATCGCCGGTACGGCGTCGGACGTGATCCTCGACAACGTCGACAACACGATCTCTGGAGCCGGCCAGCTGGGGCAATGCAGCCTGACGCTCAGCAACGAGGGCACTATCCTCGCCAATGGGAGCCATGCGCTGGTGATCGACACCGGGACCAACGTGATCGCGAACGCCGGGACGTTGGAGGCCACCGGCAGCGGCGGTCTCTTGATCAACAGCGCGGTCGCCAATACGGGTCTGTTATGGGCGAACGGTGCCAGCGTTACGGCGCTCGGCGAGGTCAGCGGCTCCGGTGACGCGGAGATCAGCGGCACCGGCACGATCGAGTTTGGAGCGGCTTCCAGCGTCGATGTCATCTTGGATGCAGATGCCACCGGCCACTTGGTCCTGGACGATGCCTTCCATTTCACGGGAACGGTGAGCGGACTGACAGCTGACGATGATATTGATCTCAAGGATGTCAGCTTTGGTGCTGAGACGACCCTGAGCTTCGTCGGGAACCAGGCGGGCACCGGCGGCACCCTGACAGTGTCGGATGGCGCTCACACCGCGAACATCGTGCTGCTCGGCCAATATGATCCGACAGGTTTCACCACGAAAGGAGACGCAACGAGTGGAACCACGATCGTCTATGACCCGCACCACGTCGCCTGAGCAGCATGCAAGTGCCAGCTGCCGGCGTTCCGGGCGATGCGCGCTGCGACGATTTCATTCTGCGCTTTTGAGGTACCGGATTTGATGACCCCGTCCCAAACACATGATCAGCTGCGGCGCCTGCTGAAGCCCTCTCAGGGGCCCTTCGTCACCGCAGCTCTATTCAGCCTGGCGATCAATCTGCTCTATCTGGCCGGGCCATTGTACATGCTGCAGATTTATGACCGGGTCATCTCGAGCGCCAGCGAAATTACCCTGGTCATGCTCACGATTGCGCTGTTGCTGGCACTCGCGACCCTCGCAGGCCTTGACACGGTACGCGTTCGGGTGCTGACGCGCACCAGCCTCCGTCTCGACCGCGACATCGCGCCCAATGTCATGACCGCCATCATCGATCGCGCTACCGGCGGTGCGCGCAGCCATCTGCTGCGCGATTTCGACACCTTCCGCCAGTTCATCACTGGCACCGGAGTTCATGCCATCCTCGATCTGCCCTGGACGCCGATCTATATCGTGGTGATCTTTGGTTTGCATCCCGCGCTGGGCATGTTTGCGCTGGCATGTTCGATTATCCTGATCCTGATGGCCGTCCTCAACGAATGCATCGTCAAGTCGCCGTTGTCGGAGTCGAATGAGGCGGCAAGCCGAAACTACAATTTCACGGAGATGAGCCTGCGCAACACTGAAGTGGTGCGCGCGATGGGCATGACGGCAGGGCTTTTGAAGCGCTGGAGCCGCGATCGCAACCGAATGCTCGAGCGCCAGGCGGTCGCAAGCGATCGCGCGGCCACAATGCAGAGCCTGATCCGCTTTCTGCGACTTGCAATGCAATCCTTGATCCTTGGTCTCGGCGCCTACCTCGTGATCGAGCGGCTGACGACCGCCGGGGCGATGTTTGCCGCAAGCATCCTGCTTGGCCGCGCCTTGCAGCCGGTGGAGCAGATCGTTGGATCATGGCGCGGACTGATCTCGGCGCGCGGTGCATTCTTGCGTCTGCGCGAGCTGTTGGCGGCTCATCACGCGCAGGAAGCCCTGCTCACGCTGCCGAGACCGGAGGGCCGCCTGTCTCTCGAATCGGTGTCCTGCGTCGCATCAGGTGTTGCGAAGCCGATCCTCCGGGGCGTCACCTTTCAGATCGAACCAGGCGAAGTGCTCGGAATCATCGGCCCGTCCGGCGCCGGTAAATCCACACTCGCGCGCCACATCGTGGGCGTGCAGGCCCCATCGGCGGGCACGATTCGCATCGACGGAGCCAATGTTTCGACCTGGATCAAGACCTCGCTCGGCGGCCATCTCGGCTACCTGCCGCAGGACGTCGAACTGTTTGCCGACACCGTTGCGGCAAATATCTGCCGGTTCAATGCCGGGGCAGATCAACAGATCATCTTGGCGGCGCGTATGGCCGGGGTTCACGACATGATCTTGCGACTTCCCCAAGGCTATGACAGCCATGTTGGGGAAGGCGGCGCGGTCCTGTCCGGAGGCTATCGTCAGCGTATTGGTCTTGCACGGGCGGTATACGGCAATCCCAGCCTTGTTGTGCTTGACGAGCCGAGCTCGAATCTGGACTCGGACGGCGATGCCGCTCTCGCCGATTGCATCATGCAACTCAAGAAGCGCGGAACGACAGTGGTGATTATTTCCCATCGGCCGGCCACCATCGGCGTGGCCGACAAGATTCTGGTGCTCCGCGAAGGCGTCGTCGAGATGTTCGGACCACGTGCCGAGATCCTGGCCCGCCTGACGCGGCCTGTACCGGTCCACACGGTCCGTGAAACGGCGGGTTAGGACGTGGCCATGGCCCTGTTGGAATTTGCAAGCCGATCGAAACAACTCGCTGCGGCGCCGGACTGGACGAGCGAGCGGTCGAGGGAGAATGCGCCGAACGACTCCATTCGTGGCGTGGCGCTCACGGGATGGCTGATCATCGTCATCTTTTTTGGCGGTATCGGCACTTGGGCGGTGACGGCGCCGCTTAACGGCGCCGTGGTTGCCAATGCGGTCATCAAGGTCGATGGCAACCGCAAGAGCGTCCAGCACCTCGACGGCGGCATTGTCAAGGAATTGCACGTTCGGGAAGGGGAACGGGTGCTGGCGGGTGATGTCCTGATCGTCCTGGACGATACGCAGGCTCGTGCTGAGTACGAGGTACTCACGCAACAATACGCCGTGCTTCGTGCGACGGAAGTGCGGCTCCTGACGGAGCTCGATCATGAATCCGAGCTGGCTATGCCGAACGACTTGAGAGCGCGCTCTGATGACCCCTATTTCAAGAGCGTTTGGAGCGGTCAGCATAATCAGTTCGAAAGTCGGCGAGCGTCACTCGAGGGGCAACGAAGCGTCATTCGCGAGAAGATCAACCAGCTTGGGTCGCAGATCGTGGGCGCGGAGGCTCAGGTCAAGGCTTTCACCGACCAGATAAACTCTGTCCGCAACGAGGCACAGGATATAGCCCCGCTTGTTGAACGAGGCCTGATTGCCCGCCCGCGAATTCTCCAGCTGGAGCGAACGGCGTACGGTTTGGAAGGCCAGATCGCCGACACAAAAGCCAGCATCGCGAAGGCGCGCCAGGCGATCGCCGAACAGGAGCAGCAGATCGCCCAACTCGACAATGATCGGATGACAGATGTCACCAAGGATCTGCGCGACACGCAGGCCAGATTGCTCGAGGTCATTCCGAAGGCGCTGAGTGCAAAATCGGTACTTGGTCGCATGGAAATTCGGGCGCCCTATACCGGCCGGGTGGTGGGATTGAGCGTATTCGCCGTCGGAGGCGTCATCCAGCGCGGCGATAGGATCCTCGATATCGTGCCGGCTGAGGACGCACTCACCATCGAAGCACAAATTGCCGTCGAGGACATCAGCGACGTGCATCCCGATATGCGGGCTGAAGTCCATCTCACCGCCTACAAGCAGCGCATTGTCCCAATCATTCATGGCGACGTCATTCAGGTCTCGGCCGACCGCCTCACTGATCCAAAGACGAATGCGTCGTACTACACGGCCTTTGTCCGGATTAACCAGGCTGAACTGACGGGCATGCCGAACATTCGCTTGTATCCTGGGATGCCGGCGACTGTTATGATCCCGACCATTCAACGAACCGCGTTCGAGTACATCGTCGGGCCGCTCGCAATGTCATTCAATCAATCGTTCCGACAGAAATAACGCGACCGCGCGGGTGATCGAAGAGGCAGCAACAGCCGCGACGCGGCCAAATCCTTTTAGCGGCCTTCATAGATCTAAACCACTCCAGTGCCGGCCGCAGCAGCTGCTATGCTCGCAACTTAAGAAGCTGCTTGCAGGCGAGAAACCACCAAAATGGAAGCCGATCAAGCCGCGTGCAATATCGCCGACGGCAAGTGGTCCTAAACGCCGGTGCGGAAACGCACCAACGCGCAAAAGCATGCGTGGCAGTGAAGTCGATGCGTCAATCGTTCTTAACAACGAAGCCGACCATGCGACATTCATCGCACAAGGGGACCGGCTTCCTGGATCCCGATGAGAAGGAGTTGCCCCGCGGCGCGTAGCTTCTCAGCTGCCTTGGCATTTTCTTCGGATGTTGTGGTCGTCCAAGCGTATTCTATAGCGGGTTTGCAAGCTGCAAATGCCTTGCTGACAGCTTCAATTTGCCTACTGATCTCCAATGCCTTCTCTGATTGGCCTTTGCCTTGCCGAGGCCTGTTAGCACCTCGGCAGAAGTCTCCTGAGTGAC
This sequence comes from Bradyrhizobium sp. Rc2d, assembly GCF_900099855.1. Classification (NCBI taxonomy): domain Bacteria; kingdom Pseudomonadati; phylum Pseudomonadota; class Alphaproteobacteria; order Hyphomicrobiales; family Nitrobacteraceae; genus Bradyrhizobium; species Bradyrhizobium sp. Rc2d. The sequence goes on from NZ_FNCU01000070.1 coordinate 6,483, forward strand.
TTCAGTAGGCAAATGCTCTCTAGGTTATTGAGAATCATTCAATTTAAGCCAATTTCACGCGGCCAAAGATAGCGCTTGCAGCAAGGACCACACGGTTTTGCCGTACGCGCGGTTCGCCTGCGCCACAGGGTTCGACGGCGTTGTGCACGTTGCCATCGAAATGCTGGCGCGACGAACCTGACAGCGCCGTCCGTCCGCGCGAAGCCTTAGGGCTCACGGAGAGCAATCCGCCCTGCCCTTAGCTCTCGCGCCCGACGCTGCCGCGTCCACCGCAAGCCCGACTCTACGATCATCACGACACATGATCGCCCCTCAAGGGTGAGCCGGGATGGGCGACACATACGACAAATCCGAATTTCGGTAAAGGTGAATATTTTTGCGAGCTGGGATTGACTGAGGGGCGACACAGCAATAAGGGGCGGTGCAAAGCACCACCCCTTTTGGGCGAAAACGACCGCTTAAGACGAAAACGATCGTTTAATATGGCTGGTAATAGTAGCGCGGACCGTAATAAGGACCGCCGCCGTAATAGCCCGGGCCGCCGTAGTAAGGACCCGGGCCATAATAATAGCGGTTCTCATAGTACTCGCGGCGCTGACTCTCGGCGATCGCGCCTCCGATCAGACCCGCCGCCATGCCCATGAAGGCGAGACCTGCGGCGTTCGGCCCGCGTCGATAGTAATGGCGGCGTCGGGCGGCGCTGAAATCAGTAACGTCGGAGGAGCCCTGCCCTGCCGTGACACTCTTTGCGGACACCGCCGTGGCCGGTGCTGAGGACGCCGCTGCCGAGGGCGATACGGGGGCTGCGACCATTGCCAGGCTTGCGAACGCGGCCAGGACCATGTTGCGGCGGGCTGCGGGAATCATCGGTCCTTCGCTCATTTTGACCTTCCTCTATTCTCGCCTCTGTTCTCGCCAAAGCGACATAAGCAACGACACGTAACTCGCAAACCACTGAAATGGTTTCCTGATCGCGGCGATCTGCCACGCCTTGAACGATTGTAAACCGAACGATCAGATCCAGCTTGAACCATCCAACCTGAGCGGATAATGAACAGCCGCGCCGTTTTTCGGTCGCCGTAAGCGTGTCACGTGAACCAACGCATCAACCGACGCCGTCGGAATCGATGCCATTTTCGAAGGTTCAATGTGATCGACGCGTCCTTTTTCCTCGAAAGAAATCAGATGATTGCGGTTCGTAAACTGCCGGCGCGCTATGCGCCGATCGTGATGCCATTCGTGCTGTCCATCCTCATGACGGCGGTGGTGTCAGTCATTTCGACGCTGCGAAGCCTCGGCGCAACGCCGGCCTTCCTGGCAACCTGGCCCGGCGCCTGGGGGCTGTCATGGCTCGTCGCTTTCCCGACGCTGCTCGTGGTGCTGCCGCTGGTCCGCCGGATCGTGGCCTGCCTCGTCGCCGCCCCACCTCAACCAGGCCAATAGCCGGAGCGCCCCTACGACAGCGCCCCCAGCACGCCGCGCGTCGCCTTGTCGATCTCCTCGACATAGCGGCGGCGCGCGAAGTTCTCGGTGAGGAAGCCGACCACCTTGCGGCTGTCGGTGGAATCGACCACCGCCAGCATCTCGGCTTCGGCCTCGTCGAACACCGCCATCGCCGACTTCACGTTCATTTCCGGGATCAGCACGATGTCGATCAGGCGGGCGAGCTCGATCACCTGGATTTCGTCGGCGATGGTGTCGAGATCGCTGGAGAACAGGTCGGGCAGCAGGACGAGGCCGACATATTCGTCCGCATTATTGACGATGACGATACCAGGCCGCGAGCCCAGCGCGAATTCGCGGCGCACGGCCGCGATCGTCGTGGTCGACGGCACCTTGCCGACGTCCGAGCGCATCAGCCGCTCGACGGTGAGATTGCGCAGCCAGCCGACGTCGTTGGCGCTGCGGATGGTCTCGCCGCGCAGATGCAGGCGCCAGGTCGAGAAGGAGTGGCCGAACATGAAACGGACGCAGATCGAGGTAACGATGCAGCCGGCCAGCACCACGGCGGTGACGTCGACATTGCGCGTCATCTCGAGAACGAGGAACGACATGGTCAAGGGGCCGCCGACGATGGCGACGCCGAGCGTCGCCATGCCGGTCAGCATCGCGACCAGCGGATCGATCACGAAGTTCGGGCTGATCAAGAGCAGCAGCGCGGCAAAAAACTTGCCGATCAGGCTGCCGACGAACAGCGAGGCGAAGAACAGGCCGCCACGGAAGCCCGAGGCGAGCGAGATCAGGCAGGCCGTCACCTTCAGGGCGATGATCAGCGCGATCAGGCCGATCGTCATGTCGTGAAAGAGATCGAGCACCATGGCGCCGTGGCCGGCGGCCAGCACCTGCGGCGTGACAATCGCGAAGCCGCCGACGATGAGGCCGCCGATCACCGGACGCAGCCAGACCGGCATCCAGGCGAACAGGCGCTCGAACGTCGGCGAGGAGCGCATCACGGCGATGCCGACGCCGCTGGTGACGAGGGCAAGCCCGATCAGGGCCAGGTACTGCTCGACACCGACGGCGCTGACCTTCGGTATCTCCAGCGAGTACGGCGCGCCGCCCAGCCATTGCGCGGTCAGGGCGCCCGCGAGCGAGGCCGCCAGGATCGGAGCGGCACTGCCGACCGAATAGACGCCGACGATCAGCTCACAGGCGTAGAAGGCGCCGGTGATCGGCGCGCCGAACGCCGCCGCGATCGCGGCGGCAGCGCCGCAGCCGACCATCAGGCGCATATCGTTACGGCGGAGATTGAAAAACTTGCCGAGCAGCGCGGCGATACCTGAGCCGATCTGGGTATAGCCGGCTTCGAGGCCGACCGAAGCGCCGCAGCCGTTGGAGATCAAGGTCTGGCTCGACACCACCAGGCTGTCGCGCATCGAGAGATTGCCGCCGCGCAGCGCGTTGGCCTCGATCGGGTCGACCGCGTTCGAGATCTTCATGCGCCGCCGCGACCATTCCATGATGCCGAGCGAGAACCCGCCGAGCGCCGGCGCGATCAGTGCCGCCCAGGGACTGACGCTCGCATTGGACGAGAGGCGGACATCGACGGGGATGCCGTAGATCACGACGTGCGCGATCTGGGCGATCTCGGCCATCAGCGTCACGATCGCGCCCGCCAGCGTGCCGATCACGAGTGCGAGCGGGATCAGGTAGAACTCGTTGCTGCGCAGCAGGGCACGCAGCCGAACCATGGTGCGGTTCGTTCTCTTGCTATCGATCAGATGTCTGATTCGAACGAACACCTTCTGCCCGCCCTACCCTTCCGACAGGCCGTAGCCGGCCATGCGGACGCTGATATTGCCAGAGGTGCCCTGGTGGATGCCGAGCGCATTCATGCGGCGGCAGGCGTCGATGATGGCCTGTCTCTTGTCGAGCTCGTCCGCTGTCATCGACATCTCTCTTCTTCTCGGCTTCTTGGCGATGAACGTCAGAGGGGAAGTACGGCAAAGCAATGTCGCAGTGCAAGCGAAAGCGACCTGATCGGGCGCCATCTTGCCGACGGATCCGCGGCTCCTCGAAATGAACCGTAAAATCAATAAATTAACAGATTGTCGCACCCCTACGACAGGCTCGCCCGAACGGCTGCAATGCCGTTGATGACGAACTGCACCGAATAAGCGGCGAGCAGCATGCCCAGCACGCGCGAGAGCACGGCATTTCCGGTGCGCCCGAGGGTACGGGCGATCAGGCTCGCGGAGACGAAGCACAGCATGCAGAGCAGGCAGACCGAGAGCACCACGGCGATGATGATCACGAGCCTCGCCCCATAGCCGGCATCGCCCGCCAGCAGCAGCGTGGTCGCGATCGCGCCGGGGCCGGCCATCATGGGAATGGCGAGCGGAAACACCGCGACATCGGAGGCATGCTCGGATGTCGCCTTGTCGGCCTCCCGGGCCTCGCGATGCGGACGGTCACCGAAGATCATCTGATACGAGACACCGAACAGCAGCAGCCCGCCGGCGATCTGGAAGGCGGGAATGCCGATCCCGAGCTGGCGGAGCAGGCCGTTTCCGACCAGCGCGATCACGACCAGGATCGAGGCAGCGATCAGCGGCGCCCGCAACGCGACCGTTCGCTTGATCTTGTCGGGCATGCCGGCGGTGGCGGCCAGAAAGGCCGGCGCAAGGCCGACGGGATCGACCACCAGCAGCAGCGTCACGAAGGCCGACAGGGCGAAATCGATCATGTCTCGGGAGGCTCCGCGGAAGGAACGATGGCAGGCGGACTGACTTAGCCCGGCAGAACCATTTTGGAAATCACTGGAGACGATCAATGAGCGACAGTGGAATCGGAATGCTGCTCGGCCATCTCTCGGCCAACCTGCTCTGGCTCTGGTTCATTGGAGCCTTCCTGCTCGGCGCGGTCCTCGTCTACGGCGTGATGAAGGCCGGACGCCTGCGGCGCAGCGAACGCGCGCAGCTCGACCGCAACACCGAGGCCCGGCAACGGCAGGAGGATCCCTACAAGCATCCAACCTGAGAGATCGCCGTGAGCGCCGGTTGCAGTTTGGAACTTTCGTTTTTCCAAGGGCTTTGACCGGCTGAGGATTGAGGGAGGCGACGCCTTCCCGTGTGACCTCAAGAGGAGGACGTATGGCTAAACGAGCGAAGAAACGCACAACCAAGAAGACCGCGGCGCGCCGACCGCGTCAGGCGCCGAAGATGCTCAGCGACCTGTTCCTGGAGACGCTGAAGGACATCTATTTCGCGGAGAACAAGATCATCAAGACGCTGCCGAAGATGGCCAAGGCTGCGCATTCGAAGGATCTTGCGGCGGCCTTCAACAAGCATCTGCGCGAGACCCAGGGCCAGGTCAAACGTCTCGACCAGGTCTTCAAGATGCTGGGCAAGCCCGCACGTGGCAAGACTTGCGAGGCCATCAACGGCATCACCGACGAGGGCGCCGAGATCATGAAGGCGTTCAAGAACGCCCCTGCCCTCGACGCCGGTCTGCTCGCGGCGGCGCAAGCCGTGGAGCACTACGAAATCTCCCGCTACGGCACGCTGCGGACCTGGGCCGAGGAGCTCGGCATGCAGGATGCGGCGAGGCTGCTCCAGGAGACGTTGCACGAGGAAGAGGCGACCGACCACACGCTGACCGAGCTAGCGACGTCCGTGATCAACCTCGAAGCGGAAGACGAGTACCGCGCGGCGGCCTGAGCCGCACGCGCGCAAGGAAAGACGCCGCGGTCCGGGCCGCGGCGTTTGCCTGTTCGGGATCACACGATGGCGCATGGCACGCCCGCGTCGTCGGGCTGGATTTCCGCGGAACCCGCCCCATATGCAGCCTTTCCCACCGCCGAGTCCGCATCATGCAACCCAAAAATCCCCTCGACTGGATGCTGTCCGAAGCCCTGGACTCGCTGACCCGCGCCGAACGGCTGCGCCAGCAGTTCGGCCGCCAGGAAGCCTGTTGGGAGCCGCCGATCGACGTGCTCGAAACCGAGCATGAGCTCCTGATTCTGGTCGCGCTTCCCGGCGTCAATCCGGACAATGTCGAGACGGTGATCCATGACGGCGCGCTCGTCATCTCCGGCCAGCGCACCCTTCCGCCGGAGCTTCGCAACGCCCGCATCCACCGGCTCGAGCTACCGCAGGGCCGCTTCGAGCGGCGCATCGCGCTCCCCCTTGGCCGCTACGCCATCAGCCGCTTCGTGATGGACGGCTGCGTTGCGCTGCGTCTCGCCAAATCCTGAGGTCGATCATGGCCACCGAACAGATGAATAACGCCCAGACCGATTCCCAAAACAACTCCGACGTGAAGATCCCCGAAGACGCACTGATTATCATCCCCGTGCGCGAGATGGTGCTGTTCCCCGGTGCGATCGCGCCGATTTCGATCGGCCGGGCAAAGTCCATCGCCGCCGCACAGCAGGCGCTGCGCGAGCAGCGGCCGGTCGGCATCGTCCTGCAACGCAGCCCCGAGATCGACGAGCCCGGCCCGGACGACCTCTACCGGGTCGCGACCATCGCCAATATCGTGCGCTACATCACCGCGCCCGACGGCACTCACCACATCGTCTGCCAGGGCGTGCAGCGCGCGCGCATCCTCGACTTCCTGCCGGGGACGCCGTTCCCGGCCGCGCGCATCCAGCAGATCCCCGAGCCGACCACGACCTCGCCCGAGATCGAGGCACGCGCGCTGAACCTGCAGCGCCTGGCCATCGAGGCGATCGAGCTGCTGCCGCAGGCCCCGCCCGAGCTGGCCGCGATGTTCCAGGGCACCAGCGCGCCCGGCGCGCTGGCGGACCTGGCGACCTCGTTCATGGACATCAAGCCGCAGGACAAGCAGGAGGTGCTGGAGACCATCGACCTCGCCTTGCGCGTCGAGAAGGTGTCGAAGCACCTGGCCGAACGGCTGGAGGTGCTGCGCATCAGCAACGAAATCGGCCAGAAGACCCGCGCCAGCTTCGACGAGCGGCAGCGCGAGGCGATCCTGCGCGAGCAGATGGCGACCATCCAGCGCCAGCTCGGCGAAGGCGACGGCAAGGCGGCCGAGGTCGCCGAGCTGACGGCTGCCATCGCCAAGGCCAACATGCCGCCCGAGGCGGATGCGCACGCCAAGAAGGAGCTGCGCCGCTACGAGCGCATGCCGGAGGCCGCCGGTGAAGCCGGCATGGTCCGCACCTATCTCGACTGGCTGATCGAGCTGCCCTGGGCGCTGCCCGCGGAGAAGCCGATCGACATCAAGGAGGCGCGCCGCATCCTCGATGACGACCATTTCGGCCTCGAGAAGATCAAGAGCCGGATCATCGAATATCTGGCGGTGCGCAAGCTCGCTCCGCAGGGCAAGGCGCCGATCCTGTGCTTCGTCGGCCCGCCCGGCGTCGGCAAGACCTCGCTCGGCCAATCCATCGCACGCGCGATGGATCGCCCCTTCGTACGCGTCAGCCTCGGCGGCGTGCATGACGAGGCGGAGATCCGCGGCCACCGGCGCACCTATATCGGCGCGCTGCCCGGCAACATCATCCAGGGCATCAAGAAGGCGGGCGCCCGCAACTGCGTGATGATGCTGGACGAGATCGACAAGATGGGCCGCGGTGTGCAGGGCGATCCTTCCGCCGCGATGCTGGAGGTGCTCGACCCCGAACAGAACGGGACGTTCCGGGACAATTACCTGGGCGTGCCCTTCGACCTGTCGCGCGTGGTGTTCATCGCGACCGCCAACATGCTGGACCAGATCCCGGGTCCGCTGCTCGACCGCATGGAGCTGATCAGCCTCGCCGGCTACACCGAGGAGGAGAAGCTGGAGATCGCGCGGCGCTACCTGGTGCGGCGCCAGCTGGAGGCCAACGGCCTCTCGGCCGAACAGGCCGAGATCGAGCCGGAGGCGCTGAAGCTGATCGTCAAGAGCTACACCCGCGAGGCCGGCGTGCGTAACCTCGAGCGCGAGATCGGCAAGGTGTTCCGGCATGCCGCGGTGCAGGTCGCCGAGGGCACGACCGCGAAGGTCGTGGTGAGCCCGAAAGACATCGCCACCGTGCTCGGCCAGCCGCGCTTCGAGGGCGAGATCGCGCTACGCACCAGCGTTCCCGGCGTTGCCACCGGCCTCGCCTGGACGCCGGTCGGCGGCGACATCCTGTTCATCGAGGCCTCGCGCGTGCCCGGCCGGGGCGGGCTGATCCTGACCGGTCAGCTCGGCGACGTCATGCGCGAGAGCGTGCAAGCTGCGCTGACGCTGGTGAAGAGCCGAGCCACCCAGCTCGGCATCGATCCGCAGCTGTTCGAGAAGAGCGACATCCACGTTCACGTTCCCGCGGGCGCGACCCCGAAGGACGGGCCGAGCGCGGGCGTTGCGATGTTCACGGCGCTGACGTCCCTGCTCACCAATCGCACGGTGCGCAGCGACACCGCGATGACCGGCGAGATCTCGCTGCGCGGCCTGGTGCTGCCGGTCGGCGGCATCAAGGAGAAGGTGGTGGCTGCGGCCGCGGCCGGATTGAAGCGGGTGATGCTGCCGGCGCGCAACAAGCGGGATTACGACGACATCCCGAAGAGCGCGCGGGACAACCTCGAATTCATCTGGCTGGAACGCGTGGACGAAGCCATCGCCGCGGCGCTCGAGCCGGCCGATGCCAAGGTCGAGGCAGCGGAGTAATGCGATGAGCGGATTGCTGGAAAGAGCGAAGCGATCACGGAAAACGCAGCGGCTGCGCCAGCTGCTCGATCGCGCCATCGACCGGGTTCGCGATGCGCTGGCGGCGCCAGGACCGCGGCTTCAGCCGGTCCCGGTCCGGGTGAAGCGCCGCAAGGGTTGAGCCCTCCGTCTCGAGCCCTCGCGGCAGCCCCAAATAAAAGGCCCCCTCCTACCCGAGGGGGCCTTTGCGTTGTCAGGCCACGGCGTCCTTGGCAGCCTTGACCGGGCGGGCGCGGACGATCTTCCGGGCCGGCTTGGCCTTGAACATCATCTCTTCACCCGTGAACGGGTTGGTGCCCTTGCGCGCCTTGGTGGCGGGCTTCTTGATGACCACGAACTTGGCGAAGCCCGGCACCAGGAACAGGCCGTTCTTCTTGAGCTCCTTGTGACCGACGTCGGTCAGCGTCTCCATGACGCTCTTGACGTCACGCTTGGAAAGCTCGGTGGCGGTCGCAATCTTTTCGATCAGCTGCGATTTGGACATTTGGGTTGGCATCGTGTCTCCTCTGATTCGTTGCCGGTTGCATATTAGACCAAGCGGCGAAGGCCTATAGCCTTCTTCACAGTTTTATCGCGTTTTTACGGGCTTTTTTGGCCCTCTGTGACAAAAAACCCTGCATTTTAGCTGCTTCCGGAGCGAAAGGAGCCTCAGGCAGCGGTTTTTGCCTTGTTTCAAAGGCCCGCAAGCCACCTTGCTAAAGCTGATTCGATGCTTTCGACAAGCGACGACCGGCCTCTTTGCCGGAGGCCGGTCGCGATTCACCCTGAAAAATAAGGGTTAGATGCGCTCGATGATGACCGCCGGCGCCATGCCGCCGGCCGCGCACATGGTGACGAGACCGCGCTTGAGGTCGCGCCGTTCGAGCTCGTCGAGCACGGTGCCGATCAGGATCGTGCCGGTCGCGCCGATGGGATGGCCGAGCGCGATCGAGCCGCCATTGACGTTGACCTTGGCGCGGTCGAGCTTGAGATCACGGATGTATTTTTCCGCAACCACAGCAAAGGCCTCGTTGATCTCGAACAGGTCGATGTCGTCGATGGTCAGCCCGGCCTTCGCCAGCACCTTGCGCGTCGCGGGTACCGGCGCGTTCAGCATCAGGGTCGGCGAGTCCCCCATGTTGGCCATCGCCACCACGCGGGCGCGCGGCCTGAGGCCATGCGCCTTGGCATAGGCCGGCGAGGCCAGCAGGATCGCGGCGGCGCCGTCGACGACGCCGGACGAGTTGCCGGCGTGATGCACGAAGTCGATCTTCAGGTCCGGATATTTTTGCAGGATCAGGCCGCGATAGGTCGTGCCCTTGTCGTTGAGCGCGTAGTCGGCGATCGCCGGAAACGCCGGCTTCAGGTTGCTCAGGCCCTCCATCGTGGTCTGCGGGCGCGGATACTCGTCGTGGTCGAGCGCAAGGCTGCCGTCCTCGCGGTGGACGGGCACGAGGCTCTTCTTGAAGTGGCCGGTCGCGATCGCATGCGCGGCACGTTTCTGGCTTTCGAGGCCGAGCGCGTCGACGTCCTGCCGCGTGATGCCTTCCAGCGTCGCGATCGCGTCCGCACAGACGCCCTGATGCGACTGCGGGTGCCGCGCGCGCAGGCGCAGATTGCCGCCATCCATCATCATCGGACCGCCGCCACGGCGTCCCTCCATCGACATCATCTCGCAGCCGCCGGCGATGACGAGGTCTTCCGCGCCTGCCATGATCGAGCTTGCGGCCATGCTGACGCTGGTGATGCCGGAGCCGCAGAAGCGGTCGAGCGTCACGGCGCTAGCGCGCACGTCATAGCCGGCATCGAGCGCCGACATCCGGCCGAGATCGCCGCTTTGCGTTGCGACCTGCGCGCTGCAGCCCCAGACGATGTCGTCGACATCGGCGGTGTCGATGCCGGTGCGGTCGGCGAGCGCGCGCAGCACGGTTGCGCCGAGCTGCTGCGGATGAATGCCCGAGAGGGCTCCCTTGCCGGCCTTGCCGATGCCCCGCGGGGTCCGGCAGGCATCGATGATCAGCGCTTCAGCCATTGGCGTTGTCCTCTTGTTTATGGGTGTTGAGAGGCGTTGTGAATCAGGGGGACTGGTGAGTCAATGCGTGGTGGCTCGCCTCGCCTCTCCCCGCGTGCGGGGGGAGCCTGGATTTTACGCGCAGCGGAAAATCCAGGTGAGGGGGAGCTTCAGCAAGGACGGTGGCAGTTGGACTCGTGGGTAGTGCCCCTCACCCCGACCCTCTCCCCGTAAGAACGGGGAGAGGCGAAGAGATCACACCCCCGCCGCGTTGGTCGCGATCACATTGCGATAGAAGCTGGCGCTGAGCTTTGGGGTGCGGACCTGGGTGTCGAAATTGACGTGGTAGAGGCCGAAGCGCTTGTTCAGCCCGTACACCCATTCGAAATTATCCATCAGGCTCCAGAGGAAGTAGCCGCGCACCGGCACGCCCTCACTGGTGGCACGCTGGAGTTGGGCGAGATAGTTGCGCAGATACATGATGCGGTCGGTGTCGTAGATCTTGCCGTCGGGCCTCACGACGTCGTCGCCGGAGGTGCCGTTCTCGCTGATATAGATCGCGTCCGTCTTCCAGATCTTGGCAGCCAGCTTTGGCACCCAATAGATCGTCTCGGGTCCGACGCGCAGCCAGTCCGAATTCATGTGCGGGAACGATTTCGGGATCGGCAGCGGCATGAAGCCGGCCCCCTGGTCGGAAGCCACCACGTAGTTCTGCGGCGCGTAGATGTTGAGGCCGAGGAAATCAACCGGCGAGGAGATGATCTTCAGCTCCGCATCGGTGTATTTCGGCGCGTTGGCCCCGGCGAATTTCAGGAAGGCCTCAGTATACTGGCCCGTCATGATGACGTTGAGATAGCCGCCATTCATCTCGCGCAGCGCGATCTCAGCGGCGCGGACGTTCTCTGGCGTGTCGATCGCGGGCGCGCAGGCATCGATGTTCTCGGCCGGTCCCACCCTGGTGCCGTGGCGGCCATGGGCGCGCACGGCCTGCACCGCGAGCCCGTGCGCGAGCGCGCTGTTGTGCCTGATCTGGTTGATCTCGGCTTGCGGCAGCGTCAGGCCCGGCGCGTCGATGCCAATGCCGTAACCGAAATAAACGAAGCGGCCGCTCTCGTTCAGCGTGAACACGTTGTTGACCCGGTCGGTCAGATGCGCGGCGACATAGGCCGCATAGTCGCCGAAGATCTTGCAGGTCTCGGTCGAGCGCCAGCCGCCGAAGCGATCCTGGAGCGATTGCGGCAGGTCCCAATGATAGAGCGTCAGCCACGGCTCGATGCCGTTCTTGAGCAGCTCGTCGACGAGTCGGTTGTAGAAGTCGAGCCCTTTCGGGTTCGGCTTGCCATCGCCATCCGGAAACACCCGCGGCCAGGCGACCGAAAAGCGATAGGCCTTGCAGCCGAGCTCCTTGATGAGCGCGATATCCTCCTTGTAGCGGCGATAATGCTCATTGGCGCGGTCGCCGGTCGTGCCGTCCTCGATCTTGCCGGGGATGCGCACGAACTTGTCCCAGATCGAAGCCCCGCGCCCGTCCTCGTTGACCGCGCCCTCGACCTGATAGGACGAGGTCGCCGTGCCCCAGACAAAGCCCGCCGGAAAGCCGGTGCCGGCGCGCGGCGGCGGTGCCGGGTTGACCTCGACGGCCCCAACGGGATTTGCGATTCCGGCTGCGGACAGCCCCGCGATTTTCGCGAATTGGCGACGCGAGACCTTGTCCGACATTGATGCTGCCTCCTGAGATGGCTTGGGCCAGACGCCCGACGCTTCGGCGCGGACGCTCTGGCATTATGTCCGGCTTCGACGTCCTGGAAAGTCGGCAAGCCGGGGCCGCCTCCACATAGTTAACTCATTCAACGCCTTTTCCGCAGCGCAATTAATCTAGGCTTCAGGTCTCGCCTATAGGCTGCACTCAGAAAAAACAGTACCTTTTTGGTTGCGAGAATGCCTCCGTCGTCAATTCCCGCCAATCCGCCCCAGGCCGCGCAAGGTCGTGAAAAGTGGGCCACGTTCTTTGGCACGCTCGATTCGCCCAACGTGCGGCTCCTCGCGGGCGGGCTGCTGATACCAAACCTCATCTCGCTCGCAACGATGGCTTCACTGGTCGATATCGGCTTGCCGCCGCGGACCATCGCCATCGCTCTCTATGCCAGCATTGCCATCCTGGCGCGGCGTATTCCCTTCATGCTCACGGTCGCGCTGTTTCTTGCCGTGCTCACCTTCGACATTGTGCAAACGTTGTCTCTCATGTTCGGCATCGGGCTGAGTGACCTAATGGCAGCTGTCGACCACGCGAGGCGCATCAATTTCTTCGCCTCACCGCTTTATTTCGCTTTGATCGTCACACTCGTCACGACCACGGGCGTAAGCCTGGCATGCTTAAGGCCGCGCGCCATGCTTATGAATGCGAACATACCGGTTCTCTTCTTCTTGGCACAGGCGTTCGGCGTGATGGACTATGTCAGCAACGCGTCGCCACACTACCATTTCGGCTCCACGATGGGACGCAACGAGCCGATCCAATCCGCTGCGGAGGTGTCGGGTTTTAGGCAGGCAGCAGGGGCCGACGGAAACAACGTCGTCCTGGTGATCGTCGAGAGCTTGGGCTACCTGAAGGACCAGAACGCCCGAACGCGCATAGCAGAACCCCTGTATGATCAAAGTCTGACCAGGGACTACACCATCACCTCCGGAAAAACGGTCTATTTCGGTTCGACGACATCGGGCGAGATGCGGGAACTATGTAATACGCGCACATTCTACACAGAGTACGTTCAGCACGACACCAACACCTGCCTGCCGGATCTGCTGGCCGCGCGAGGGTATAGCAACATCGCCGTGCACGGCTTCGCTGGAGGTATGTTCGAGCGTGAGCAGTGGTATCCGACAATCGGCTTCGACCAGGAACTCTTCCGCGACGCGCTGGTCAGAACGACCAACCGCGTATGCGGCAGCGCCTTCGCCGGCGCGTGCGATGCGGATCTCGCGCCCGTGATTTCTGCGGCCTCCCGCGAAGCGGGAAAGCAAGGCAAGCCACGCTTCATCTATTGGCTCACATTGAATACCCATATTCCGGTCGCGCCTGGTCAAGCTCTGACGGATTTTCATTGCGAGACCGACGGCGGCGTCTTCGGTCGACCCAAGGTTTGCAGGATGGCCGAACTTTGGCACGACGTATTTGCCGTCGTCGCAAAGATAGCTCGCGACCCAGCCGTGGCGCCGGCCGACATCCTCGTGGTCGGCGACCATGCCCCGCCGTTCTGGTCGAAACATGACCGCGCCCAATTCGAGCCCGGTCAAGTGGCTTGGTACAGGCTCCAGCCCCGGCGAGCGTCTCCTCTGCCGATGCAGGACGCCCGCAACCAACAGCGAGCATCGACAGACGATGCGGATAGCAGTCGAAGTGCGCAATGACCGAGCGCCGGTATTGCACGTGTCTGTCGCTCTCGTCCTCGAAGACCTGTAAAGTGGCTTCACGCCCTCAAGGTTGTCCAGCTGCCGTTTGCCGCTATCAGCCCGGGTATCGGAGCCCAGCGCGATGCCTCTCCTCGCTCAGCGCGAGCGCTTCGACAATTTCGGCAGCTTGTTGGGATTGAACGCCGGCATCTGCTCGGTTCGTTCAGGTGCCGGTGGCTGCTTTTCGGTCAGGATGAGTGTTCCCTGGAGGATCATTCCCGGGACTTGTACGGCCGTCGCCGTGTAGGTCGCGATCTTGCCGGGGCAGTTTCCTTCGATGGTCAGCGTCAGCTCATCATCGTTGCCGAACACCGTTGCGCGTCCATCGGTATGACGCTTCGTCGATACAGTGGCGGTGAAGTGATCTCCATCGACCTGACAGGAGCCATGATACGTCATCAGACTGTCACGGCCCCAGATCTGTCCGTCTGCGACATGGACGATCCCGGTACCCTGGTCGAGCGGCGTCTTGTACCAAGCCGCGTAGGTGCCGTCCTTCAGCATGGGAGCCGTCTCCCCTGGTATTCCCAAGCGGATAGTCCGCATCATTAGCGCTAAGAAAGCGTTAATCGCGCGGCCCGTGCCAATCCGGTCTGTCCTTGCGCAGCTCGGCTTCAAGCTCCTCGATGATGCTGTGAAGCAGACACGCGGCGAGCGGATCTGTCACTTCCCGCTCTAGGCGCCTGTAACGCGCGATCTGGAATTCCTGCTCTTTCAACTGGTGCTCTGTCATCAGGCGGCCCTCCGGCGAACCGACGCGCAGACGGCCGGAGAGTTTCGTTAAAATTTTCGGATCATTTGCGATGGTTTCTGTTTGGTTAAACGAGCAATGCGGCGGCGAGGAATTCAGGGTGCAGCCGATCTCGTGCCATCCGCCCGATCGCCGGAGGCCGCTCTCGATCAATCAAGCCATGTCGCTTGGAAAAGCGGACGTGGAACGCCGACGCGCGTCCGCTACGGACGAACAGGCGACATCAAAGCTGCCGGTTGGGAGGATCAATTCGGGCGCGCCTCGAACGCTCGGCTTCGTTCCTCGCTACTTCTTTTTCACCGCCCCGAAATCCGGCTGCCAAGCGGCTTCCTTGCGGCTCGGCGCCGCGGCGATCACCTTGACTTTTTCCTTCTTCGGCTTCTTGGCTTCGCGATTGCCGCGTTGCTGGCCCTTCGCCATATCGCTCTCCTTTGGTGGTTTGAGTTCGTCGAGTTCGTTCGACTGCAGCACCCGTCCACGCGGAGTGCAGACCCTGACGTCCATGTAGCCTTCGCGCAGCAGTTTTCGCGCGAGCCGCAGCGCGACCGTTGCACTGCCGCGGCCGACATTGGAGCTTCCGTACTCCTTGGTCCCACTGACCAGATACGGCACGCGGGTTGCCCTAGCCATTGAGGATGGCAGCTCCACACACGAGAAGCAGCAAAAACAACGGAACGATCACCGGCGGCACGATCCATTCCGAGATGCGAACACGAGACATCGAATGCTCCTGCGAGGCCTTCGGCGGGAGCATACGTGACCCTCAGTCACCGGTCGAAGCCGTTGAGACGTGCGGTGATGGCAGCGAGCCTACGCCCGTGCCGAGCCAATGGCGAGCGTTAAATGCCGCGCGGGGGACGGCTCCGCTGTGACATCTTCGTTTGCCGGCGGGTCACGATAGTGCTGGCTATTGCTGCGCGAAGGGAGCATGGTCGCGACAGCCAGCATCGGTTGGGCCTTCACTTGCGAAAGGCAGGCGTGCATGACCATCCGCTCGCGGCGAGAAACCGTCAACTTCAAGCATCCGTTCCGCATCCGCGGCATCGAGCGCGTCTTGCCGGCCGGCACCTATGAGGTTGTCACCGACGAGGAGACGATCGAGGGCCTGACCTTCTCGGCCTATCGCCGCATTGCCACGATGATCACCGTGCGCGCCGAAGGCGCTTGCGGCGCCACGGAGATGCTGTCGATCGCCTCGATCGATCTTGCGAACGCGCAAGCTGCGGACGCGAGCATCGCCTATGACTGACCAGCCGGTCGATCTCGACAAGCATCGCGGCATGGCCGCGCAGAAGGCAACCGACCTGCGCCGCGCGTTGGCTGACGTCGAGGCCAATCTCCGCGAGCTGCGCGAGCGCGAAGCCGATCTCGAAAACCGCATGATGACGGTGCCTGCCGCGTCCTGGCCGGAGGCGGCAGTGAAGGCGCGTCATCTGCTCAACCTCTATGCTGCGAGTCTGCCTGCCGAGGATACGCGCCATCGCGCGCTGGTGGCAGCACTGTTCGACGATTTCGCCCGGCTGTCGGGGGAGGGCTGAGACGAACGACGGCCGCCTGCATTCTCGACACGTGCCATGCTTGTGCGACCGGGAAGCGGGCGGCCCGCCGCGGGCGATGATTGGAGGCACGATCGTGCCGGGTCGCAATCAGGTAACGGAGCAAGCCATGACATTGACCAGCGGCCGCTTTATCAGCCACGAATACGACCGGATGATCGTCCGGTTCTCGATGCATGACGGTGCCAGGGAGGTTCCTTGCGCGATCTCCACCTCCGCGATGGACTATCTCGAGCGCGGGCCGCAAGTCCGACCCGAGCAGCGGGAAGCCCAGTTCACGCGCCTGCGGGATCGCATCGAAGCTCGAGCGGCCAGCAAATATCGCGCGACAGAGTTCGAAGGCACGCCACCGGGCATCGTGCTGCGAGGCATCGATTTCAGACCATAGCCCGACGGCATGCTTCCCAATGACGGCGCTCTCTATTCCGCCCGTGCCTTGATCTCGGGCAAGGGTGGCTTGCGCTCAAACGGTTTCTTTTTCGGCGGCGCGGGCAGCAAGCCCTCTCGGATCGCCTGCTTCCGAGCGAGCTTGCGGGCCCGGCGAATGGCTTCAGATTTCTCGCGGGTCTTTCTCTCGGACGGCTTTTCGTAGGAACGCCGCTGCTTCATTTCCCGGAAGACGCCCTCGCGTTGCATTTTCTTCTTGAGAACACGAAGTGCCTGCTCGACGTTGTTGTCTCTGACAAGTACGTGCAATTGATCCTCCTCGCTCAGGGCTGCGGATGCGACACGTCCTGCTGGCAGCCAATTGCGCAGGAGCTTCATTGCGACTTTTGAGGATAGTGGCGGCGACATTCGTCGCGCTGAGCCGATCTGCTTGTCACAGCGATGCAGCTTGGTGGCATCCACGTGACCACTCTCGTGCAGCGCTGTCAATCGATAACGTCTTGCTTGCATGTCGACAGAGGCGCGCGAAGCGCCTCGAATAGCTTTGCCAGCGCCCAAGAAGCGTTCAAGACGCCGGCGCGATAATCGCCTTCAACGCCACCGACGAAACTTAAAGGGGCCGATCACATGCCGGAAAGTGCAGGTCGTGCCTAGAATCAAGCCAGACTGCGGAATCATCACTTTCCTGCTCGCGTCCGGCGCAAATCGGCAGACGTGCGGCTCGCGACGACATTCAACACGCAGAAGCAGGCCTTCAGCTATCTCCAGAAGCATCGAACGGAATTCGAGCGCATGGCGCGGGCGCGACATTGTTCTGTCAGGGCTTCGAGGGCTTTTGATCCCAGGGGCGCTTGCCGTCCGCGTCACGATCCCAAGGCCGCGTTGTGGGCGCACTCTTCTCGGCCTCGGCCGCTTTCGCGCGGTCAACCTTAACCTGTTCGCGATCGGTAAGCGGCGGCTTTTGAGTGGATCTGACTTGAGCGAGGACCGGAAATGTGGTGACCAGCGCAACCATAAGAAATTTCATCATCCCTAAGTCTAGCACTGATATCCGAACGCGTCCGATTTAGTTTGCCGAAGCTCACGCGTCTGCTTTGGATAAAGTAGACATGGCGCAGCGCCGGTGCGAGTCCGCCTCAGGCCGTAGCGGAAAGTAGTGCATCGAGCACGCCTAGAACGTCACCCGCATGCCCGCATAGAACGCCCTTGGCCGCGCCGGGCTGAGCGAGCGCGGGTCGGTGAACTCTGCGCCGCCATTGGTGAAGTTGGGCAAGGCTTCCCGGTCGAAGAACTGGCCATAGGTCGCGTAACGCTTGTCGAAGACGTTGTCGACGCGGCCGTAGAGCTGGACGTTCTTCGTGACCTGATAGGAGGTGTGGAGATTGAATACCGTGTAGGACGGCAGCTTCGCGAACTGGTTCGACTCGTCGCCGACCAGATACTGGCTGGAGACGAACAGCGCGTTGCCGCCAACCTTCCAGACGTCGGTCACGGCGTAGTCGACGCCGATCTTGACGCGATGGCGCGGGATTGCGGGGATCTGGTTGCCGGGCGAGACGTGGATGGTCTCGGTGACGGGATCCCTGAACGGGCTCTCGGAGCCGAGTTCCAGCGGGTCAAGGAAGCGCGCGTCGAGGAAGGCGTAGCTCGCCTGAAACTGGAGCGTGGGCGACTTGATGTTGACTTCGGCTTCGAACCCCTGCCGGCGCGTCCGGCCGACATTGGAAAAATAGCCGAAGCCGGTGCGCCCGACGGCGGGTACCGCAACAATGTCGTCATAGTTGGTGGCGCGGAAGCCGCCGATCTTCCAGCCGAGCGTGCCGATGTTCAGCTCCTTGGTGCCGCGCAGGCCCGCTTCTACTGTCTTGGACACGACCTGCTTCAGCGGCGGGTCGGAGACGAGGAACGCCGCAAGCAGGCAGGGACGGGCTGGATCGGCACAACCGAGCTCGAGCGGCGTCGGCACGCGGTTGGCCTCGGAATAGCCGGCATAGGCGGTCAGCTCGGGCGTGATCTTGTAGGTGCCGCCGAGCACCGGATTGAACCGGGTGAAGGTGTGATCGCCGTTGAGGTCGGTCCCGAGCTGATCTTCCAGCGTGATGCGCGCCACGTTGAAACGGCCGCCGCCGGTGACGGCGAATGCGTCCGTGACGTTGAACGTATCCATCGCGTAGATGCCGTTATACTGGTTGACGGTCCGCAGCGAGACAGGACCGGCAACCGGGTCTGGCGTGCCGGTCGCTCCCAAGAAGACGCCGCTGCCGCTGACGACGTAGTTTTCTCCGATCGAGCCGATCTCGGCGGTCGCATTATAGCGCGTGACACTGGCGTCATAGGTGGCGCCCATCACGAAGCGGTTGTCGTGGCCGAACAGTTGATCGGTGTTGGTGGCCTGCCCCGACACGCCGAGGGTGGTCGACCTTATCGTGCTCCGGTCGATCTCGCCGAGGATGGTCCCCGAGGCGAAGGGATTGGCGAGCTGAAGACCGTTCGTGCCGTTCGCCGGTGTCGTATCGTCGCCGAAGCACAGCAGCCCTGCAATGGCACATTCCTGCACATCGGTCGGATTGCCGTCGACGAGCTTCTGCTCGTAGCGGCGCACATGGGCGGTGCCTTCGAGCGTCCAGGTCGGCGTCGCATCGACCTTGCCGGTGAGGTTGAGATAGCCGACGCGATTGCTCGTGGTCTGCGGTGTGGTGTAGGTCGCGCCCCAATATTTGTCGAGCAGCTCGGCCGGAACGGTGGCGCTGGCGCCGAAATCGTTCTTGGCGACGCCCATGCTGGCGTGGAATTCACTGTCGCCGGCCTTGTAGCCGACATCGCCGTAGAAGCGCCGCACGTCCGATCGGGAGAAATTGCGGAAACCGTTGTCGTGCAGGCCTTCGAGCGCGGCATAGACGCCAAAATTCTTGTCGACCTGCTTGCCCCATTGCGCCGAGCCCTGGATGCGGCCGAACGAGCCGCCCATGACATCGAGCTCCGCACCTTGATAGGTGAAGCCATCCTTCATTTGCAGGTTGATGGCGCCGCCCAGCGCGTTGAGGCCGAAAGCGGGATTGTTGGTCACCAGCGTCACCGACCTGATCGCGGCGGTGGGGATCAGGTCCCAATTGACGGCGTCCGAGAAGGCTTCGTTGATGCGGACCCCGTTCTGGTACACCGCGAGGCCTTGCGGCGTGCCGGTCACGGGCGAGGCGACAAAGCCGCGGAACTCGATGTCGGGCTGAAACGGGTTGCCGGTGACTTCGCTGATGTTGACGCCGGCGATGTTGTCGCGCAGTGCATCGGTGACATTCAGCGAACCGGTGCGCTTGATCTGGCTGGCATCGACGGCATTGATCGCCGACGGGACCTTGTCGACGTCGAGACCTCGGCCGGTGCCCGGCGCGGTCGGATAGACGTAAATGCGTGTCCTGGGGCTCGCGGACGACGGCGCGCCTACGCGGGCGACCGGTCGCGACGGCGCAGTGCGCCTCGCCGTCGATGGCGGTGGTGCGGTCACCTCGACCGGCGGCAGGTTCTGAACGTTGGTCTCATCGTCCTGCGCCGCCGCGGCAGGGCCTGCAAAGACCAATCCCGACATCAGCCCCGTCGACACCGAGGCCATCAACAAACGACGCTTGAACGAAAGACCCTTGCCCATCCCCGCCTTCCCATCCGTGACCACCGGCTGTTTTGATTTTCGCCGTTTGGTCGAGACAAGTGTAATCAGCGGCAGTGGGTGCGCCAGCCACAAAAGGTCGGGAGATATCCGCACCCGTTTTCCCGACCAAATCGGGAATTTTTCCCGATGATCTCGGGCGCGATCAGGCCGCCGCCGTCGGAACCAGCGCCTCGACGGTCAAACCGCTCTCGCCGGAGACGACATTGAGCGTGCCGCCCAGCGCCAGGATCCGCTCGCGCATGCCGACGAGGCCGAAACCGAGCTTCTGACCCGGCTCCATGCCGCGGCCATTGTCGCTGACCCTCACCCGGGCGCAGACGCGGCCGTCGCGTCCGTGCTGTCCCGCCGGCTCGATGACGACGTTGACCGAGGTCGCACCGGCATGGCGGAACACGTTGGTGAGCGCCTCCTGCACGATGCGGTAGATGGTGAGGTCGGCGGTCTCGCCGGTCGCGCCCAGCGCGGGCGAGATCGAGGTCTCGATCGTGACCTCGGGATGCGACTCCCGCCACAGCCGCGACAGCGATTCGAGCGCCTGGCGCAGGCCAAGCTCGGCGAGGCCGACGGGCCGGAGCCGCTCCAGCACGCGGCGGGTGAACTGCTGGAGCGCATTGATCTGCTCCAGCAAGGCGCTGCCGTGCTTTCGGACGGCCTCCGCACTCGGCGCACGTCCGTCCGCCAGCTTCGCCAGCGCGCTGGCATGGGCGCGCAGCGAGAACAGATACGGCCCGAACTCGTCATGCAGCTCGCGCGCGATCTCCTTGCGCTCGACGTCCTGGAGCGACACCGCACGCTCGGCAAGGCGCCGCTTGTCCTCGACCGCCTCGCCGAGCGCTGCCGCGAGATGATTGAGCTTGCCGCAGATCGCGGCGAGCTCGGGCGCGCCGCCCGGCGTGACCCGCGCGTCATAATGCCCGCCCTCGATCTCGGCCATGGTCTCGGCCAACGACTGGAGCGGCACCAGCGCCCGGCCGACCACATTCATCATCACCAGGAACAGCACGACCGCGATGACCGAGCCGACCTCGAGCTGGGTCACGATGCTGTCCCAGATTTCGGCCATTTCGTCGTTCGGATGCGAGGTAATCACGAGCGAGCCGGGCTTGCCATGGATCGAGACGGGCACGCTGACCGCGGTCTGCTCGGGATGAACCAGGCTGACGAACCAGGCCGGCGGCCCGCGCGTGTCGGCGTCGGCATCAGGCCGGGGCGGCGTCAGCGGATTTCCGCCGGCGTCCCGAAGCGCGATGCTGACATGGCGCAGACGGCTGAGATCGCGCGCGATCTGGTTCAATCTCGCATCCGGATCGGGCGCCTCGTTGAGATCGGCAACGATCATCTCGATGAACTCGCGCGCGAGCCGGATCACGCTCTGGTCCTCGGCCTGCACGCGCGGCCCCGCCTCCGCAACCTGGCGGCCGATATTGACGGCGAGCCCGAGTGCCAGCAGCAGCGCCAGCAACAGGTTGATGCGCCCGCGCAAGGATAGATTTTGCCACATTGGTATCGCTCGTGCCCCGCGAAGGTTTTGCCCGCGCCTGTCCGATGACGTTGACAGAGGCGAAGCGGCGGATATCTAATCGGAAGCGTACAGCAATCCCGGCCGGGTTGCATGAGGCGACATGAGACGCGCGCGTCTTGCCTGGTCGGCCTCATGCGGCGCAGAACAGGCCGAGGCTGTCGCGGGGAACGCCTATGCGCATTCTGATCGTCGACGATCATCCCATCGTCGCCTCCGGCTGCCGTGCCGTGCTGGCCGACGAGGGCGAGATCGAGATTTTGGAGGCTGCCGATGCCGAAGACGGCGAGTGCGTCTTCATCGTCGAGCGCCCCGACCTCTGCATCATCGACATCAACCTGCCGACCGTCTCCGGCTTCGAGCTCGCGCGCCGCATCCTCGAGCGCGCGCCCGAGGCCCGCATCATCATGTTCAGCATGAACGACGATCCGGCCTTCGCCGCGCGCGCGATCGAATGCGGCGCCAAGGGCTACGTCTCCAAGACCGGCGACCCCGACGACCTCGTCGAGGCGATCCGCGCCGTCGGCGGCGGCGGCACGTACCTGCCGAGTGCGATCGCGCGCAGCATCGCCTTTGCGGGACCGACGCTGGCGCAAAGCCCGCTGTCGAAGCTGAACGCGCGCGAGATGGAGATCCTGCGGCTGCTCAGCGCCGGAAAAAGCCTGTCCGAGATCGCCTGGCTGGTGCAATCGTCCTACAAGACGGTGGCCAACACCTCCTCGATCATGCGACAGAAGCTCGGGGTGAAGACCTCGGTCGAGCTGGTGCGTCTGGCGATCGACAGCGGCGTTGCCTGACATCGCCACAAATTTCGGTCATACAAGCGTTGCAATCTTGATGTGGTGAGATGCCACGGAGCTTTTGGGCATGACGATTCAGACTGTCTCGACGAACAAATCCTATGGCGGCGTGCAGGGCGTATACCGCCACGCGAGCCAGGCGACCGGAACCGACATGGTGTTCTCGGTCTATGTCCCCCCGCATGCCGACGGCGCCAAGCTGCCCGTGGTCTGGTACCTCTCCGGGCTCACCTGCACGCATGCCAACGTCACCGAGAAGGGCGAATTCCGCAAAGCCTGCGCCGAGCTCGGCCTGATCTTCGTCGCGCCCGACACCTCACCGCGCGGGCCCGACGTGCCTGGTGATGCCAACAACGCCTATGATTTCGGCCTGGGCGCCGGCTTCTACGTCGACGCGACGCAAGAGCCGTTTGCACGCAACTATCGCATGTGGAGCTACGTCACCGACGAGCTGCCGAAGCTGGTGGCGGAGAATTTTCCAGTCGACGCCAAGCGACAATCGGTGATGGGCCATTCGATGGGCGGTCACGGCGCGCTGACGGTGGCGCTGCGCAATCCGCACCGCTACCGCGCGGCAAGCGCCTTCGCCCCAATCGTGGCGCCTTCGCTCGTGCCCTGGGGCATCAAGGCGCTGACCGGTTATCTCGGGCCGAACAAGGATAGCTGGCGCAGCCACGACACGGTGGCGCTGATCGAGGACGGCGCGAAATTCTCCGGCTTCCTGGTCGACGTCGGTGAGGCCGACAATTTCCTGAAAGAACAGCTCAAGCCGGAGCTGCTTGAAGCCGCCTGCACCAAGGCGAGTATCCCGCTGACGCTGCGGCGCCAGGCGGGCTACGACCACAGCTACTATTTCATCTCGACCTTCATGAGCGATCATCTGCACTGGCATGCGGAGAGATTGAAGGGGTGATCGCTGTCTCCTCCCCCTCTCCCCGTTCTTACGGGGAGAGGGTTGGGGTGAGGGGCTCCATCCGCGAAAACGGTGACAGTTGGACTCGCGGAGACTCCCCCTCACCCGGAATTTGCTTTCGCAAATTCCGGCCTCTCCCTGCAGGCGGGGAGAGGCGAACAAGCCCTCTACTCCGGCCGCCCGTAATTCGGCGCCAGCAAGCGGTTGCGGATCAGGTAGCTCATCGTTCGCGTCCAGGATTCATCGCTGTTGCCGCGCATGTCGGCGCTGGCGACCGTGATCATGTTGCCGGATTTCACGTCGCGCAGATAGATGTTCAGGTTGATGATCAGGTTCGAGACCTTCTGCACGAGCCCGGTGATCTCCAGCTCGGCGCCGAGCTGCCCGGCCAGCTTGAGGTCGCAGCCGCCGCAGGCTTGCAAGTTCGCGTGACGGGCGGCATCCCTGATTGGGGCGATGTCGAGCACCTGGAACCTGCCTGAATCAGCCAGCTCCTTGCGCAGCTGCTCGCTGATGCGCTCCAGCCGCGCCAGCTCGGGCCTCGAGCCGTAGAACTCGCCAGGCAGGCTGGTGTCGATCAGCTCGAAATCGAACACCGCCAGTTTCGGCGGGTCGGCGAGCGCGACCGATCCGGTCAATAGCAAAGCGGCGAGACATATCAGTGCTCGCACGATCGTGATTCCAGTCCCCATGCGCGCGAGGACGAAATGCGGGGTTGCATGCCCTGACAAATTGGTCATGCTTTAGCAGAGACAATTCTCCAACGGCGGTCAAGCCGGAGAGATCGTCCGGAGGAAACATGATCCGATGGTTGGTCGGCCTGATCGGCTTGGGTGTTGCCGCGACGAGCGCGCTCGCGGCGGACCCTGTTACGATCGGCGTCGGCTATCTCGGCGTCGCCGGCACCAGATCGACGCTATCGTTGGTCGAGCAGCCTGCGGAGAATGACGGCGTCGCCGGCGTCCGTCTCGCCATCGAGGACAACAACACCACCGGAAAATTCTTGGGCCAGCGCTTTACGCTGGAGGAGCGCCGCATCAAGGAAGGTGAGGATCCGGTCCAGGTCGCGACCGCGCTCGCCGAGAAGAACGGTTTCATCATCGCCGACCTGCCAGCCGATGCGCTGCTGAAAGTCTCGGATGCCCTGCGAGAGCGCGGCACGCTGCTGTTCAACGTCGGCGCAATCGACGAGCGGCTGCGCGAGGCTGATTGCCGCGCCAACGTCATCCACACCGCGCCGACGCGCGCGATGCTGGCGGATGCGCTCGGGCAATATCTGGTGTGGAAGCAGTGGAAACGCTGGCTGCTGGTGGTCGGCTCGCATGACGAGGACAAGCTGTTCGCCGATGCACTCCGGCGCACCGCAACGCGGTTCGGCGCCAAGATCGTGCAGGAGCGCACCTTCGAGGACAAAGGCGGCGCGCGCCGGACTGACTCCGGCGTGACGCTGATCCAGCGGCAGATGCCGGTGTTCACGCAGCAGGCGCCGGCATACGACGTGCTCGTTGTCGCCGACGAGAGCGAGGTGTTCGGCGCCTATTTGCCCTATCGCACCTGGGATCCGCGCCCCGTCGCGGGCTCGGCCGGCCTCGTGCCGCGCAGCTGGGACGCCGCGCAGGACCAGTGGGGCGCAATCCAGATGCAGAACCGCTTCGTCAAGCTGAATTCACGGCGCATGACCGCGCTCGACATGCAGGCCTGGACCGCGGTGCGCATGATCGGCGAAGCCACCTCGCGCACCAATTCCGGCGACGTCAAGAAAGTCACCGATTTCATCAAGGGCCCGGATTTCTCGGTCGCCGCCTTCAAGGGCACGCGGCTCACCCTGCGCGACTGGAATCTCCAGCTTCGCCAGCCGATCCTGCTGGTCGACGGCCGCATGGTGGTAACGGTGTCGCCACAGGAGGGATTCTTGCACCAGGTCTCCGAGCTCGACACGCTTGGCTATGACCGCCCGGAGAGCAAATGCAAGCTGAAATGAGAATTGTGAGATGAGCTCAAGCTGCCACCGCGACGACACTGCGCCCCCTCCCCCGCTTGCGGGGGAGGGTTGGGGAGAGGGTGTCTCCACGAAGAAGACTCCTCAACCGGAGCGAGCCCTCTCCCGTATCGCATCTCACGATGCGATACGACCTCCCCCGCAAGCGGGGGAGGTGAAGCCAGCCCGCGGACAGATGTCACGCATGCTGGGGACCGCGTTGCTTGTGGCTCTAGCGCTCGTCACAGCGCCCGCGCATGCGTTCATCGCCTATGTCTCGAACGAGAAGAGCAACACGGTGTCGGTGATCGATACCGACAGCTGGACCGTGACCAAGACCATCAAGGTCGGCCAGCGCCCGCGTGGCATCGATTTCACCCGCGACGGCAAGTTCGTGATGGTCGCGGTCGGCGACGACGACACCATCCAGGTGATCGACGCCAAGACGCAAAGCGTGGTGGACAGCCTGCCCTCCGGCCCCGACCCGGAATTGTTCGCCCAGGATGCCGCCGGAAAGGTCCTCTACGTCGCCAACGAGAACGACAACACGGTGACCGTGATCGACCTCGAGAAGCGCGCCCGGCTCAGCGACATCCAGGTCGGCGTCGAGCCCGAGGGCATGACCATCAGCCCCGACGGCAAGACGCTGATCAACACGTCCGAGACGACCAACATGGCGCATTTCATCGACACATCTTCGCGCCAGATCGTTGCCAACGTGCTGGTCGATGCGCGGCCGCGCTTTGCCGAGTTCAAGCATGACAGTTCGGAACTGTGGGTGTCCTCCGAGATCGGCGGCACCGTGTCGATCATCGATCCCGGGAAGCACGAGGTGATCGGCAAGGTCACCTTCGAGATCCCCGGCCTGCGGAAAGAGGCGATCCAGCCGGTCGGCATCGGCATGACCAAGGACGACAAGACCGCCTTCATCGCGCTCGGCCCCGCCAACCGCATCGCCGTGGTCGACGTCGCCACGCGCAAGGTGACGAAATATCTGCTGGTCGGACAGCGGGTCTGGCACATGGCGTTCACGCCGGATGAAAAATACCTGCTCACCACCAACGGCGTGTCGAACGATGTCTCCGTCATCGACGTCGCCGCGCAAAAAGTGATCAAGACCATTCAGGTGGGCGAACTGCCCTGGGGCGTCGCGATCGCGCCATGACCAGCCCTGCCCCCACCGCCGAACCGCGCGAGACCTCGAGGCCGGAAGCGGCCGCGGTGCCAGCGCTGTCGATCGACGGCGTCAGCCATTCTTACGGGCCGCGACGGGCGCTGACCGATGTCTCCTTCAACGTGCAGCCGGCGAGCTTCACGGCGCTGCTCGGCCTCAACGGCGCCGGCAAGAGCACGCTGTTCTCGCTGATCACGCGCCTGTTCGGCATCCGAGCCGGGCGCATCGGCATCTTCGGTCACGACATCAGCAAGAGCCCCGGCGAGGCGCTGCGGCTGCTCGGTGTCGTGTTCCAGCCGCGCACGCTCGATCTCGACCTCTCGCTGACGCAGAACCTGCTCTATCACGCTGCACTCCACGGCATCAGCCGCCGCGAGGCCGCCGCACGCAGCGCCGAACTGCTCGGCCGCATCGGGCTCGAAGAACGCGCCGGCAGCAGGGTGCGCGATCTCTCCGGCGGACAGATGCGGCGGCTGGAGATCGCACGGGCACTGCTGCACCGGCCGCGGCTGCTGTTGCTGGACGAGCCGACCGTCGGCCTCGATGTCAAGGCGCGCGCCGACATCATCGGCCATGTCCGCCAGCTCGTGACCGAGCAAGGCATCGGCGTGCTCTGGGCCACGCACTTGTTCGACGAGATCATGCCCGGCGACGATCTCGTGGTGCTGCACCAGGGCAAGGTGCTGGCGCAGGGCCCGATGAGCCGCGTCGTCACGGAAGCCGGCGCGCAGGACGTCAATACCGCCTTCATGCGCCTGACCGGCGCACAAACCATGCCGGGAGGCGGCGCATGAGCAGCATCGCCACCCGCGAGGCGCCGCGCGGCTTCTCGTTCGCCGAGTACATGACCTGCCTCACCGGTATCGTCTGGCGCGAGGGCCTGCGCTTCCTGCATCAGCGCGAGCGTTTCGTCTCGGCTTTGGTGCGGCCCTTGGTGTGGCTGTTCATCTTCGCCGCCGGCTTCCGCCAGGTGCTCGGCATTTCCATCATCCCGCCCTACGAGACCTACATCCTCTACGAGGTCTATATCGCGCCCGGACTGATGGCGATGATCCAGCTCTTCAACGGCATGCAGTCCTCGCTCTCGATGGTCTATGACCGCGAGATGGGCAATATGCGCACGCTGCTGGTCAGCCCGCTGCCGCGCGGGTTCCTGCTGTTCTGCAAGCTGCTCGCGGGCACTGCGGTGTCGCTGCTCCAGGTCTATGCGTTCCTCTTGATCGCCTGGTTCTGGGACATCACCCCGCCGCCATCGGGCTATCTCACCGTGCTGCCGGCGTTGATCCTGTGCGGGCTGATGCTGGGCTCGCTCGGCATGCTGATCTCCTCCGGCATCAAGCAGCTGGAAAATTTCGCCGGCGTCATGAATTTTGTCATTTTCCCGATGTTCTTCGCCTCCTCCGCGCTTTATCCGCTCTGGCGGGTCCAGGAGGGCAGCCCTTATCTGTATTACCTCTGCGAGGCCAATCCGTTCACTCATGCGGTCGAGCTGATCCGATTTGCGCTGTACGGACAGATCAACTGGATTTCGCTGGCGGTGGTCGCGATCTGCACAATCGTCTTCATGATCGGCGCGATTTTCGCCTATGATCCGTCGCGCGGGCTGGCGCGACGCGGGCCTGCGGGAGGCGAAGGATGAAGGTTCTGATCCTGGCTGCCATGGCAATTGCGCTGTCGAGCACGGCCGCGCGCGCGGCCGATTCGCGCTATCCGGACTGGCCCTGCACCCAGGCCAAGGTGCCGGAGATTTCGCTTGCGGCCGTCTGGGCCGGCCCGCCGCTCGACGACGTCCAGAACAAATGGAAGGACGATGCCAAGATCAGCGCGCTGGTCGCAAAGCTGTCGGCGCGCAAGACGCCGCTCGACGAGGCCGAGAAGTCGGTGAGGGAGTTTCTGGCTGCCTCCGCGTCCGACAAGACCGCGAATGCCAAACTGCTGTTTGCCGGCCTGTTCGACACGCTCAACGCCCAGCGCTCCCAGGTCATGAACGGGCTCGAACGCGTCAGCCGCAAGCAGCGCGAGGCCGCCGACAAGATCCGTGAGGAGACGCTGGCGCTCCAGGCGCTCCAGGGTGCAACGCCGCGCGACGATGCCAAGGTCGAGGCGCTCAGCAACGAACTGATCTGGAAGACCCGCATTTTCGAGGATCGTCACAAAGTGGTGCGATTTGTCTGCGAGGTTCCGACCACGATCGACCAGCGCCTGTTCGCGCTCGGGCGCGTGATCCAGCAGGAAATGGAATAGCGTCAGGCTCGCTGACGACGCACCAAAGTTCCCGTGATATCAGCGCGATCGTTAAACCTTTCGCCGCGCTATCTGGCGGAACCAAATCGCTCCAGGATGTCTTGTCGAAGTCAATCCAAGACATCCAATCAAGGACATCGGAGGCCTCGATGGGAACAACAAGATTCATCTTCGCGGGCGCTGCGGTCATCACCATGCTCTCATCCAGCGCCCTTGCCGACGACATGACCGGAATGGTCACGCGGATCGATCGGCTCAATGGCACGATCTCGATCCAGCAGACGCAGAAAGGCACGGTCGGCGCCAGCTCAGGCAACGCCGGCGCGCTCCAGGAGTACAAGGCGAAGGACGCGGCAATGCTGGAGGCGGTCCATGCCGGCGACAGGGTGAATTATGCAGCCACCGAGACGAACGGCACCGGCACGCTGACGAAGTTGGAGAAGCAGAAGCCGTAGCACTGGTCCCTGCCTCTCCCGCTTGCGGCAGGACAATCGCATTTGAAAGCGACCTCCCTACGGCCATCCTTCGAGACGCCCGCTTGAGGCGGCTCCTCAGAGCCTGACTCAAAAAGGGCGGCGAGCTTTTTAGGGTGCAGCGAGGCGTCTTGTCAGCAGCCTGAGATGGGCAACATGAAGCCAGGCAAGCTCTGTCGCGGCCGAGCCTTCAAAGTCTCTGGTGAGGCGTCGGCAGCGACCGAGCCACGCAAAGGTGCGTTCGACCACCCAACGTTTGGGCAGGAGCTGGAAGCCCTTGACCCCCGGTGGTCGCTGGACGATTTCGATTGTCCACGGTCCACAGTGGGACAGCGCGTTGGTAAGCTGTTTGCCGCGGTAAACCCGATCGGCAAAGACATGTTGGAGGCTCGGGAAGCGGTCTCGCAGGTGCTCGAGCAAGGGGACCGCGCCATGGACATCCTGAACGTTCGCAGGATGGACATAGGCTGCGAGCAGAAGGCCATTGGTATCGGTGACGATGTGCCGCTTGCGCCCATGCAGGCGCTTGCCGGGATCGAAGCCACGAGGTCCTCCGGCCTGCGTTGTCGAAGCAGTTTGGCTGTCGATGACGGCAGCCGTCGGCGTTGGCTTGTGGCCGAGCTTCTTCCGTGCCCGCCGCACCAGGATTCGAACGATCCGG
>NZ_FNCU01000073.1:0-34210 GCF_900099855.1 Bradyrhizobium sp. Rc2d
CGACGGCCTGACGCCGCCGGCTTCGATCTCAAGGGACGCTAACGCCCCTTGAGGTTCATGCCGAAACAAACGAATTGGCTCACAGGCTCTACGAGTCCGGTTTCGTGGAGAGAGCGTGGCGTCCCCTACGACTCCACCAAGAACTCCACCCGCTCCGCCGCAAACCGCGAGTGCTTGGTCACCAGCGGCTTGCCGTCGAGAGCGTGGTCGGTCGCATCGACCACCAGGATCGGACGTCCCAGCGCGAGATCGAGCCGGGCGGCGTCGGTTGCGTCGACGATGCCGGCGGTGATCCGGGTTGCGCCGCGGCGGTAATCGCGAATGCCGTAGTGCTCCAGCAACTTCGTCATCGAGCGTGTCGCGGCGAACACGGCGCCTGCGCCCGGAAACAATTCCGCCGACAGCCAGGTGGTGGAGACGCAGATCGGCGTGCGGTCGGCGAGGCGGATCGCCTCGATCCGCACCAGCGGTGCGCCGGTCTTCAGGCCGAGCTCGCGCGCCAGCTCGCGGGTCGCGACATCGTCGGATGCCTCGATCAACTGGCCGCGCGGCTCGCGGCCGCCGGCGCCGACGATCTCGGAGAAGCGCGTGCGCGAGCGCAGCGGATAGGCGAGCTTCTGCGCCTCGACATAGGTTCCGCTGCCGCGCTCGGCCCGCACCAGGCCGCGCTCGGCAAGCGCGGCCAGCGCGCGCCGCACGGTGTGGCGGTTCACGCGGTAGGTTTCGGCGATCTCCATCTCGCCCGGTAATTTGTCGCCGGCGGCAAAGCGGCCGTCGGCGATGCCGCGCTCGATGCCGTCGGCAACGAGGCGCCACAGCGCGACGCCCGACGATGCAGTGTCTTGCATGCTCATATCGCCGGTCAGCCTAGCCCAGAAATCGCGCCTTTGTCACGAAACAGTCATGGCGCTCCACTATGAAGTTGTCTAGTATCATAGACAACTTAGAATCGGCAAGGTCGGTGAATCCGTGACCCAGCAGAACAATCAGCAAGCCCAGCGCAAGGCCGCGATGGCCGTGCTGGCGCACGCGGAGGCGGGCGAGATCGCCGCTCGCCTCCGCAACTTAGCCCTGCCGGCCCATCAGGATCTGCGCGACGGCGAAAACGGTCTCGTCATGCTGCGCGGCCGGGTTGGCGGCGATGGTGCGCCGTTCAACCTCGGCGAAGCCACGGTGTCGCGCGCGGCGGTCCGGCTTGCCAGCGGCGAGGTCGGCTTCGGCTACACGCTCGGCCGCGACGGTGAGAAGGCGCGGCTGATCGCGCTGTGCGACGCGCTGGTGCAGTCCAGCGATTTCGGCGCAGCCGTCGAGCGCGACGTGATCGCGCCGTTGCGCGAGCAGCTTATGACGAAGCGCCAGCAGGCGGCGGCGGAGACTGCCGCGACGAAGGTTGATTTCTACACCATGGTGCGCGGTGAGGGGTGAAGTCATGACCACGATTGCGGAACTGCCGCCGGGGTTCGCCGACAAGGTGTTGTCGGCGCAATCGACCTTCCGCTCGGTGATGGACGCGATGGCGCGGCCGGGTTCGGTCCAGCGTATCGTGCCGACAGCCGGAACGCCCCACACGATGATGCGCGGCACCGCTGCGATCGCGCTGACGCTGTTCGACCACGACACGCCGCTCTGGCTCGATTCGCGCATGGCGCAAAGTTCCGACGTGGTGAAATGGCTCAAGTTCCACACCGGCGCGCCCGTGGTGCAGGACACGTCGATTGCGAGCTTTGCGCTGATCGGCGACGGCGCCGCGCTTCCGCCGCTCGAGCGCTTCGCGCTCGGCACCAGCGAATATCCGGATCGTTCGACCACATTGATCCTCCAGGTCGAGAGTCTGGGCTCAGGACGCAGCTTCGAGCTGCGGGGGCCCGGCATCGACGGCACCGCGATGCTCCAGGCGTCGATCAAGCCGTTCGACCTGTTCGAGCGCCTGCGGTTCAACGAGCCGCTGTTTCCGCGCGGCCTCGATGTGGTGCTGGTCGCCGATGATGCCGTGGTCGCGATTCCGCGCACCGCGCGCGTCGCGAACAAGGGAAGTTGAAGCATGTATGTCGCAGTCAAAGGCGGCGAACGCGCCATCGAGAACGCCCATCGCCTGCTCGCCAATGCGCGGCGCGGCGACCAAAATGTTCCGGAAGTCACGCTCGACCAGATCTCGGAGCAACTCGGCCTTGCCGTCGACCGCGTCATGAGCGAAGGCTCGCTCTATGACCGCGAGCTCGCGGCGCTCGCGATCAAGCAGGCGCGCGGCGATCTGATCGAGGCGATCTTCCTGGTCCGCGCCTTCCGCGCCACGCTGCCGCGCTTCGGCGCGAGCAAGCCGGTCGACACCGGCGCGATGCGCGTGCAGCGGAGGGTGTCGTCGACCTTCAAGGACATTCCCGGTGGCCAGATCCTCGGGCCCACTTTCGACTACACGCACCGCCTGCTCGATCCCTCGCTCGCCGAAGGCTTTGTGCCGGAAGCGCCGGCGACAGCCGAAGCCTCGACCGCGGCGACGCCGCGCGTGACGGATATTCTCGGCCGTGACGGACTGATCGAATCTTCGCCGCAGACCGAGGACGGCACCAGCGTCGGCGACCTCACCCGCGAGTCGCTGAATTTTCCGGCGGATCGCGACCTGCGCCTGCAAAATCTGGCGCGTGGCGACGAAGGCTTTCTGCTGGCGATGGGCTATTCCACCCAACGCGGCTATGGCCGCAACCATCCCTTCGCCGGCGAGATCCGCTTCGGCGAGGTCGAGGTCGAATTCTCCGCCGAAGAGGTCGGCTTCGCCGTGCCGCTCGGCTCGATCGAGCTGACCGAGTGCCAGATGGTCAACCAGTTCAAGGGATCGGCGACGGAAGCGCCGTGCTTCACCCGCGGCTACGGCCTCGCCTTCGGCCAGAGCGAGCGCAAGACCATGTCGATGGCGCTGGTCGACCGCGCATTGCGTGCCCGCGAGCTTGGCGAGGAGGCGCTCGCCCCGGCGCAAGATGAAGAATTCGTGCTGTCGCATTCGGACAACGTCCAGGCGACCGGCTTCGTCGAGCATCTCAAGCTGCCGCACTATGTCGACTTCCAGTCCGAGCTCGGCCTGCTCCGCAAGCTGCGCCAAGAATTTGCCGATGCCAATGCTGAGCCCATGAAGGAGGCCGCGGAATGAACGCGCCTGCCTACAATTTCGCCTATCTCGACGAGCAGACCAAGCGGATGATCCGCCGTGCGATCCTGAAGGCGATCGCGATCCCCGGCTATCAGGTGCCGTTCGCCAGCCGCGAAATGCCGATGCCCTATGGCTGGGGTACAGGCGGCGTGCAGGTCACGGCGGCGATCCTGGGACCCGAGGATGTGCTGAAGGTGATCGACCAGGGTTCCGACGACACCACCAACGCGATCTCGATCCGCAAGTTCTTCGCCAAAACCGCGGGCGTCGCCACGACGACGGCGACGGATGAGGCGACGGTGATCCAGACCCGTCACCGCATTCCGGAGACGGCGCTGAATGAAAACCAGGTGCTGGTCTATCAGGTGCCTATTCCCGAGCCGCTGCGCTTCCTCGAGCCGCGCGAGACCGAGACGCGGCGCATGCATGCGCTCGCCGAATACGGCCTGATGCATGTGAAGCTCTATGAGGACATCGCCCGCTTCGGGCATATCGCGACCGCCTATGCCTATCCGGTGAAGGTGAACGCGCGCTATGTGATGGATCCCTCGCCGACGCCGAAATTCGACAATCCCAAGATGGACAACTGTCCGGCGCTGCAATTGTTCGGCGCCGGCCGCGAGAAGCGCATCTATGCGATCCCGCCTTATACGCAGGTGGTGTCGCTCGATTTCGAGGACCACCCGTTCGAGCCCTACCGCTTCAACGCGCCCTGCGCGCTGTGCGGCGCGGAGAATTCCTATCTCGACGAGATCGTCACGGACGACAGGGGCGGACGCATGTTCGTCTGCTCGGATACCGATTATTGCGAGGGACGGCAGGCCGCCGGCCATCACGGCAGCCTGAGCGCCGCGCCGTACAAGGAGAAGGCGGGCTCACATGGTTGATCAAGATTTGGCTGATCTCGATGCGCTCGAAAACGACCAGCCGCTGCTGGTCGCGGAGGCGCTCAGAAAGTCCTTCGGCCGCATCGCCGCCTGCCGCGACGTCTCCTTCGCGCTCTATCCTGGCGAGGTGCTGGCGATCGTCGGCGAGTCCGGGTCGGGCAAGTCGACGCTGCTGCAAATGCTGTCGGGCCAGCTCACGCCGAGCGCCGGCCAGGTCTCCTACCGGATGCGCGACGGAATCACTCGCGATCTGACCACGCTCGGCGAGGCCGAGCGGCGCTTCCTGTTCCGCACCGATTGGGGCTATGTGCACCAGGATCCCGCGCAGGGCCTGCGCATGGCGGTCTCGGCCGGCGCCAATGTCGGCGAGCGACTGATGGCGGTCGGCTGGAATCATTACGGCCGTATCCGCGATACCGCGTCGGACTGGCTGACGCGCGTCGAGATCGACGTCGCGCGCATCGACGACGCGCCGCGCACTTATTCCGGCGGCATGCGCCAGCGGCTTCAGATCGCGCGCAACCTCGTCACCGAGCCGCGGCTGATGTTCATGGACGAGCCGACCGGCGGCCTCGACGTCTCCGTGCAGGCCCGCCTGCTCGACCTCCTGCGCAGCCTGGTCGCCGAGCTGCACCTCGCCGTCATCATCGTGACCCACGACCTCGCAGTGGCGCGCCTGTTATCGCACCGCGTAATGGTGATGAAGGGCGGCCGCGTTATCGAGACCGGTCTCACCGACCAGGTGCTCGACGACCCGCGCGAGCCCTATACGCAACTCCTCGTCTCCTCGATTCTCCCGCCATGAGCTTTTCGATGACCGCAATGATCGACGTTGCCGATGCCCAAAAGACCTTTACGATGCACCTGCAAGGCGGCATCGAATTGCCTGTCGTGCGCGGCGTGACCTTTCACGTCGCCCCGGGCGAGTGCGTCGTGCTGTCGGGGCCATCAGGCGCCGGCAAATCGTCGATCCTGAAGATGATTTTTGGCAACTATCGCTGCGATAGCGGCCGCATCGGCATCCGCCATCGCGGCGCGCTGATCGATCTCGCCAGTGCCGAGCCGCGGCAAGTGCTCAACGTTCGCCGCTCCACCATCGGCTATGTCAGCCAGTTCCTGCGCGCGGTGCCGCGGGTTGCCACCATCGACGTCGTGGCCGAGCCGCTGATTGTCAACGGTCTGGCGCGCGCTGAAGCGCAGCAGCGCGCAGGCAGCCTCCTGCATCGCCTCAACATCCCCGAGCGGCTCTGGCGGCTTCCGCCCGCGACCTTCTCCGGCGGCGAGCAACAGCGCGTCAACATCGCGCGCGGCTTCATCTCGGATTTGCCGATCCTGCTGCTGGACGAGCCGACCGCCTCGCTCGATGCCGCCAACCGCGCCGTCGTGGTCGAGCTGGTCACTGAAAAAAAGCGCCAGGGCGTCGCCATGGTCGCCATTGTCCACGACGACGAAATCCGTCATCTGATTGCCGACCGCATCGTCGACGTCACCAGCTTTGCCGCCGCGGCCTGAAGGAAGAGGGAAATGAACGCCAAGCCGAAGGACACCGTCATCGCCAACGCCAGGATCGTGCTGGCCGACCGGGTGATCGAGCAGGGCTGGCTTGCTCTCACGGGCGGACGCATTGCCGAGATCGGCGAGGGCAGGGCGCCCGCGGGTGCCGAGGATGCTGGCGGCGATCTTATCATGCCGGGCCTGATCGAGCTCCACACCGACCATCTCGAAGCGCATTACGTGCCGCGGCCAAAAGTGTTCTGGAATCCGGTCGCCGCCGTCATCTCCTATGACGGCCAACTCGCGACCTCGGGCATCACCACCGTGTTCGATTCGCTCCGGGTCTGGCGCGAGGAGGGTGCGGAGGAAGTCGATGGCCGCGCCGGCGTGCTCGCCGCCGCGATCACCACCGCGCGTGACGCCAGCCTTTTGCGTGCCGATCACTTCCTGCATCTGCGCTGCGAAATCCCGATGCCGAGCGTCGTCGAGGAGGCCAAGGAGCTGATCGACCGTCCCGACGTCAAGCTGATGTCGCTGATGGATCATACCCCCGGCCAGCGCCAGTTCCGCGACGAGGTCAAGCTGCGCGACTATTATCGCGGCAAGGGCGGCGGCAAGACCGATGCCGAGCTCGACGAGCTGTTCGCGAAACGCTTCGAGTACCAGAAGGCCTATGCCGCGACCAACATGCGTGAGATCGTGGCGCTGGCGCACGCGTACAAGATCCCGCTCGCCAGCCATGACGACACCACCGAGGAGAACGTCGCGGACGCCGTGCGCGACGGCGTCGCCGTGGCGGAATTCCCCACCACGCTGGAGGCCGCGCGCGGTCTGCACCAGGCCGGCATCGACATCCTGATGGGCGCGCCCAATGTCGTGCGCGGCGGCTCGCACTCCGGCAACATCGCCGCCGTTGATCTCGCGCGTGAGGGCCTGCTCGATATCCTGTCGTCGGATTACATCCCATCGAGCCTGTTGATGGGGGCGCTGCAACTGCCCGAACATGTGCCCGCGATCAGCCTTCCGTCGGCGATCCGCACCGTGACCAAGGCGCCTGCCGATGCGGTCGGACTCACCGATCGCGGCGAGGTCGCGATCGGCAAGCGCGCCGACCTGATCCGCGTGCATGTTGCCGGCAGCGTTCCCGTAGTCCGCAGCGTCTGGCGCGAAGGGAGTCGTGTCGCATGAGCGAAACCGCGGCCATGGCGCAGGACGCGGCGGGCGCGATCGGACCCGGGCGGCTGGTGCTCGTGGTCGGTCCCAGCGGCGCCGGCAAGGATACGCTGCTGCGGCTGGCGCAGGCGGCGTGTAGTGAGGATCACGACATCGTCTTTCCACGCCGCGTCGTGACGCGGGAATCCTCCACCGACGAAGACAATGTCGCGCTCGGCTCTGACGAATTCCGCCGCGCGCAGCAGCATGGCGATTTCGCCGTGCACTGGGAGGCGCACGGGCATTCCTACGCGCTGCCGCTCGAGATCAACGACGATATCCGTGCCGGACGCACGGTCGTCGTCAACGTCTCGCGCACGGTGATCGGCGCGTTGCGCCAAACCTATGCAAATGTCGTGGTGGTCGCGATCACGGCGCCGCCGGACGTGCTGGCGCAACGGCTTGCCGCGCGGGCGCGGCATAGCGACGGCAACATCACGGAACGGCTGTCGCGCAGCGTCGATGATGCGCAGGCGCAGGCCGATGTCACCATCCTCAACGCCGGCAGCGCGGAGTATCATGGCCGTCAGCTCCTGCGGTTGATCAGGAACGAAGGCTGGCAGGAATAACCAGCACAATCAGGAGTGCGGAATGTCGGTGATCGAAACGGTCGAACAGCTGGAGGCCATCTATGGCGTCACCAACGATGCCTCGACCGTGAAAGTCGCCGACCATGTCACGCCGCTCTATCGAATCTACATCGAAAAGGCGCCGTTCGCGGCGCTTGCGACCATTGGACCGGAGGGGATCGACTGCTCGCCGCGCGGCGACCTGCCCGGCTTCGTCCGCATTCACGATCCCAAGACGCTGATGTTGCCGGACCGGCGCGGCAACAACCGGGTCGATTCCCTGCGCAACATCGTGCGCGATCCCAGGGTGTCGCTGATGTTCCTGATTCCCGGCTCCGGCAATGCGGTTCGGGCCAACGGCCGCGCCCATCTCTCGATTGATCCCGAGCTGCTGGCCTCGTTCAAGGTCGAAGGCAAGGCGCCGCGCAGCGTCATGGTGATGAGCGTGGACGAGATCTATTTCCAGTGCGCCCGCGCCATCGTCCGCTCCGACCTCTGGAATCCCGACAAGCGCGTCGATCCCAAGACCCTGCCGACGCCCGGCCAGATCCTGGCCGAGATGAGCGAGAACAAGGTCGGCGGCGAAGAATATGATCGCGCCTGGTCCGCGCGCGCCGCCGCGACGATGTGGTAGTCAAGTCTTCCCCTCTCCCCTTGCGGGAGAGGTTGGCGCGCCGCGATAGCGGCGAGACGGGTGAGGGGTCTCTCTCCGCGCACTCCTCTCACAGTAACGCTCGCGGATAGATACCCCTCATCCGGCGCCATAGCCGAAGCTTCGCTTCGGCGTTCTTGAGAACGGCGGCCGGGTGGCCGCCTATGCCACCTTCTCCCACAAGGGGAGAAACTGCAATCCATAGCGGCCCACACAGACCCATATATGTCGCGTAACTCATTGTATTTGCTTATATTCCTCCTTTTCTGGTACAATGGGCACCATCCCGACCCATCCCCATTTTGGGGACATTTTGAGGGACACCATGGCCCGCCGGACGCGTTCTGCATTTCTGGAAAATCGTACTGCACGCCTGAAGCTCGCGACACGTAAGAAGCCGTACACCGCACTGATCGCGCCCGGCATCTTTCTCGCCTACCGCCGCAACTCTGGTCCCGGCACGTGGTCTGTGAAGTGCCATGGCTGGCTCAAGCGGTTCGGTCTCGCTGACGACCACGAAGACGCCAACGGCGAGAGCGTGATGACTTATTGGCAAGCACTGGAGAAGGCCAAGTCGCTGGCGCGCGCTGGCGAAGGCAACAGCGAACAGCCGAGCAGCGTCGCCGAAGCCGTTGACGCCTATGAGACCGATCTCGAAACGCGCGGTGGGCGCAAATACAATGCCACCCAGTTGCGCTTGCACCTCACTGACGCGCTCAAGAGCAAGGCGGTCGCGCTGCTCACCGAGCGAGAACTTCGTGACTGGCGCGCTGGTCTGGTGAAGGCCGGTCTGAAGCCTTCCTCCGCCGACCGCATTGGGCGTTCGCTCAAGGCCGCACTGGCGCTTGCCGGGCGCAACGACAAGCGCATCACCAACACGGCCGCGTGGCAAAACGGATTGAAGAAGTTGCCGGACAGCGAGGTCGCGCGCAACGTCATCCTGCCGGATCACACGGTCGCGGCATTGGTCAGCGGGTCCTATGACGAGAACAGCGACTTCGGTCTCATGATCGATGTCTTGGCAGAGACCGGCTCGCGCGAGAGCCAAGTCTTCAGGCTGACGCCGTCCGATCTGCAAGATCATCTGACCGCGCCCCGGCTGATGATGCCGACCAGCAAGAAGGGAAAGAACCGGAACGTCGAATATCGGCCTTTGCCGATCTCGACGCGGTTGGCGAAGGCGCTGCGGCAAAAGGCGAACGGCCGGGCTGCTCACGCGCCGCTGTTCGATAAGATTTGGAATTTGGCTGCGCTCTTCAGCCCAGTGGTCAAACGTCTTGAACTGGGGCCGGAGGTGACGCCCTATGCCCTGCGGCACAGTTCAATCGTTCGGCAACTGCTAAAGGGCGTCCCGACCCGCGTGGTCGCCGCGCACCACGATACATCCGTCGCAATGATCGAGAAAAACTACAGCAGGTACATCATTGGCGATCCGACTGAGGCGCTGACGCGCGCGACGTTGCTCAATCTCGAAAAATCGCCTAGCTTGGCGCAAGCGGCATGAGCTTCACCGGATCGTAAAGCGCCCGGCAACGCAACGGATCGGCGTATTAGCCGCGACTGAGAGCTTTTCGATACTGCGCCGGTCGGTCCGACGCATCACGAAGCGCTCTGCTTCAACTGGGACCAGCCGGTATACCGGCTGAGCGTGCATTGGCACGGCTGCAAAGTCCCGCGATAGTTGAACCGGAGGAGCGCTCGTGCCTAGCCCACATAGAAAGTCTGTCGATCTAGACGTGAAAGTTAAGTCACGCCCTAACAACGAGGGCTGCTGCGCGTGTTGAGCGACTTATTCGCAACCGTGCTGAAGCAAATAAATCTGCGCTCCAAGGGCCAGCCACATGGCTAAGCAAAAAAAGAACTACAAGATGCTCACCGAGAAGAGAGACGGTAAGACCATAATAGTGGGCATCAAGCGATTAAGCAGCGGTCGAACTTCGCCTCGTCCCACCAAGGACTATCCTGGCATCGCTGAGCGATCAGCCGGTGCGCGCGGCGAAGATAGTGCCGGACTGGAACAGCATGCAAAGGACGGCTGGCAAATCAGGGTCGTCAAAGAGTTGCTACCGAAAGCATTTCCGCCTAATGGCCATCCACCGGATGATTTCTCGCTGAAAGCAATCCAAGCCCGTTTGCGGCCCTTGGTGAAAAAAGGAACCAAGGTACCATCGCCTGATAGCATTTCCCGCGCACTCGGCCGCCGAAACCGGCGCGACTGACAATACGCAAATAAGCAGATACGCAAATAAGCAGGCACGCAAATCCGCATGCGTGCTTGCGTGCTGGCTTGGAAGCCCACGCCTGCTCATTGTTCTCCATATCGCTTCTCGATCATGGAGGACAAAGCATGACCCGACCTGAAGTCACAGGCCGCAAGGCCGATCCCGCGCATCACCCGGATGCCTACAGCATTCGCGAATTCTGTGCGCGCCACCGCATCAGCTCGCAGTTGTTCTACAAGTTGAAGCCCCTGGGCTTGATGCCCGTCACGTTCAACGTCGGCACGCGCGTGTTGGTGTCGCGTGAGGCGGCGGCCGCTTGGCGTCGTGCGCGTGAGGCTGCGACGCAGACAGCCAACAGCGCCGCGTAGTCACAGAAAAGGCGGCCCGCCAGCCGCCTCTCCATCATCTTCTTAAGGATTGCAGAATGCTCTTCGTTGATAGCAGCGCGCCCGCGTGCGCGCAAGACCGCGACCTGACCACTCCGCCCGTGGGCCTCATCGCCTTCTTCAAGGCGCTGTTCGGCTACACGACCACTGACATCTACATCTGCTCGTTTCCGAACGACCGCGATGATCCCAAGCAGCCCGGCGAGCGCCACATCATGACGCGCAGGCCGGGCACGGTCGCCGCGTTCTTGACAAAATGGGATAAGCCTGGTCGCGGCGCGTTCTTCTGCGTCGCAGTGCTCCAGCAAGGCGCACAGAAGCGCAACAAGGAGAACGTGGCACAGACCGTGTGTCTGCATGCAGACATCGACTTCAAGAACGTCGATCTGCTTGGCGCCGATCCTCTCTCGGATGTGTTGCGCCATGTTGCCCGGCTGCGCATTCCTCCGAGCATCATTGTGTCCTCGGGCGGCGGCGTGCATCTCTATTGGCTCCTCACCGAGCCGATGGACACCCAAGGCAATATCGAGCGTATCGAGATGGTCCTGCGTCAGATTGCCGACATCGTCGCTGGCGATCTCGCGGTCTGTGAAGTCTCGCGCGTGATGCGCGTCCCTGGGTCGCACAACACCAAAGATGGCACGTGGAAGGAGGTCGAGATCAAAGACTTCCATCCCGAACGCCAGTACGAATTCGATGATATCGAAGAGTGGTTGAGCGAACAGTCCCCGGTCATGCTCCGTCGTAACCGGGAGTACGCAAAGCCTGCTGGCGAGTATATGGCTACGCACGAACCCTCGTCGCTTGGCGAGAGCGATTTCTTTGCTGAGTACGCCAAGCGCATCGGTTTCAAGCCGCCTGTCAACGTTCAGCAGCGCTTGCGTGCCATGATGTACATGGCTGGTGGCGAGAACTCCATCCACACCACCCAGCTCTCGGTCACCGCTTCGCTCCTGAATGCGGGCGTGCCGATTGATGACGTGATCGAGCGTGTCCTGATCGCAACGCGGGCAGCGGCTGGCGAATACGGTGCACGTTGGAACTGGCGTCGTGAGGAGCGCAAGGTTCGCGGTATGTGCGAGACCTGGCTGAAGAAGCAAGCGCACCGCAATCGCAAGATGCGGGGAGCACGCTAATGAGTACGGCAGACGAAAATGTGGTGAAGTTCCCCCGCGCGGTTGGCGTCGCCAAAGGCGAGCTTCACGTCGTGATTGGCGATGCAGTGCTTGCGCACATGCGCACGCTTGGTGAGGCCCTGATCATCACTCGGCAGAAGGCCAAGTGGCTCTATTCAGGCGGCTTATGGGAGCTGCGTACCGACATCAACGAGTGGTTGGACATGCGCATCGAGACGGTATGCGAGCGCATGGGTGTGACGAATGCCAACAAGCTGACTTCGGAGGCGCGCAACCGGATTTTGCGTCGCCCCGAGCTGTGGCGTGACCAAGTCCCGTGGGACCAGCATGGCAAAATTCCGACGCGCTCTGGCCTTGTCGATCCCATTACCGGCGAGCTTGAGCCCGCGCGCCCGGATCACTTCTGCACGTGGCGTGTCGAAGTGGACTTCGATCCGCAGGCCAAATGCCCGTGGTGGGAGATCATGATCGCCGACATGTTCGGCGACAAGCCTGCCGACGAGCGCGATGCCTTGGTGCGCGTGGTGCAGGAATGCATCGGCGCGGCATTGATCGACAAAAAGTCGCGCGCGCTGTCGAAGGCGCTGGTGTTCTGGGGCATTCAGAACCTCGGCAAGTCCGGCCCGCTCGACATTGTCGGCGGTCTGTTCGGTGGCACCATTGCCGCCTCCATTGGCTCGGTCGAGAGCACGCATGGTCTCATGCCTTTCGTCAAAC
This sequence comes from Bradyrhizobium sp. Rc2d, assembly GCF_900099855.1. Lineage (NCBI taxonomy): Bacteria > Pseudomonadati > Pseudomonadota > Alphaproteobacteria > Hyphomicrobiales > Nitrobacteraceae > Bradyrhizobium > Bradyrhizobium sp. Rc2d. The sequence continues at coordinate 12,418 of NZ_FNCU01000073.1, forward strand.
GGTTACCATGGGTGCTGCATGAGGCATTCAGTGGGGCTTGGCAGCCTTCCAGCATCGTGAAGTCCATTATTACGCAGGAGCCGGTGTCCATTAACGTCAAAAATGGCCCGGTGCTCACGCAGATCGTCCGTGCGCCGATCTTCTGGGCGACTAATGGTCAGCCGCAATTCAAGGAGGCGACGAAGGCTATCGTCAGCCGCATGATCGTGATTGAGGTCTCGCGTCAGTTCTACGACGACAAGCCGATTGGCGCGGCGGCCGAAGCATTGCGCCGGGGCTTCGCCAAGCCCGGTGAGATGATCGTCGCCACCGAGCTGCCCGGCGTTCTTAATTGGGCTATTGCCGGGCTTCGCAGAGCCCTCCAGCGCGGTTCTATCGAGACCACCGCCAGCATCAAGGCGACCTCTGACGCGATCCATCGCGACAGCAACCTTGTTGCCGGCTTCTTGGAAGATTGCGTCGAATTCGACCCCATGGCCCGCGTCCGGGTCTCGGACTTCTGCCTGGCCCATTCGGCCTGGTTCATGGAGTTGAAGGGCGAAGACCGGCGTATTCCTACCAATGACAGCATTAGTAAAGCCTTGAAGGCCATTGGCGACGGTCGCATCGGCATGGACCAGGAGATGCGCGACAATCGCAGCCGTTATTATTGCGGTGTTGCTCTCAACAGTCTGGGGCTCGAATACCACCAGGCGGCTTCGGAGCGGCGTCTGTTCGAGGGCAAGACGGCAATGGCGTCCTTGTCGGCCTCCGAGGTGAACTCCCTGATCCCATCGAGCTGGGATGAGAAAGAGAGCATCAAGAAGATGCGTTCGTGTCACGAGCGCGTCACCGCCGAGCGCTCCGCGTCACCGAAAGCGCGTGACGCGTGACGCGAATGATGGGCTGCACCCATCGCGCGTCACCAAGCGCGTCACCGACCTAAGCAACTGTAAGAGCTCGCTGTTTCCCTTTCGGTGACACGAGTGACACGCCCTTATCAGTAATGGAGAGAAAGGAACAAAAAAGAGGTACTTGCGGACGACTGACGAAGGTCTGTCGAAATAGGAGATTTCTCGCGTCACCTACGTCACGCGTCACGGCGTCGTAGCGGTCCTGGTCCTCAACGCTGCGCGCTAGGGGATAACATTTGAAAATAGAAAGAATGAACCAATGTCAGAGCGAATTCACATTGACCGGCTGCACCTGCGACGCATGCGGTTCAAGGACCTCGATCACGCAGTCGTCAAGGCTTACCAGCAGGCTCTGCGCGGCGGCGCGAAATTCCCGCCGATTGAGATCGTGAACATCAGAGGTAAGCTCTGGATACACGAGGGGTATCATCGCTACTACGCGCACAAGCGCGAAGGACGCAAAACGATCCTCGCTCGCAACATCATCGTCTACGAATAGGTTCTTCCTAGCACCCGGCCAATGCGGGTCGCACTCGCGCGGGCGCTAGGAGTAGTCCCAGCAATTCTATTGCGCCAACAACAACACAGGAGAGCGGAGTGCCAATACAGCTCGTGAGCGCATATGCGGCGTCTCGGCTGCTCGAACGCGACCGGCAGACAATTGAGCGGGCGACGCGCGGTCTGAAGCCGGACGCGTTCGAGCGTGGAAAGCCGCGCTGGCGGCTGGCGCGCATCGTCGATGCGCTCCAGGCGCGTGCAATGCGTACGCGCGGCGCCAGCACCTCGGTGAACGATGATCTGGAGCGGCAGTTCGCCGAGCTTGAGGCGCGCTACGACGCCGTGCGGAGCGCACCGACGCTGGACGCGCGGCGGAAGATGGCGCGGGCGTTCTTCACGTTGTTGGCTGATGTGGAGGACGCAATGTGTGCGGACGCCAAGCGGTACGGCGAGGACCCTGCGCATACCCGTCTCCGTATCGCGGAGCACACTCGCGTCCACCTGTGCACGCTGCGGCAAGCGCTCGGCTGGACCTACGACAAAATCTTCGAGGATTTTGTAAAGGCAGACCCCAAGGAACATGAAGATGTCTGATGACCCGATGCTCGTCGCTACCGAGCTTGACCGTCTCGCCGATGACACGCGGCGGCTCGCTGATCGGGTACGCCAGCGCGAAAACGAAAGCGGGAGTGTGATTGCCCGCATCCTTCGCGGTGAGCTGCTGAGCCTGGATCAGGCCGCCCACGTTGCCGAGTGTAGCGACGAAAAGCTGCGCAAGCACTGTGAGCTGACCGCCGGAACGAGCCGCCCGCTTGGCATCAAGTTCGCGGGCCGTTGGTTTGTCGGCAAATTGGAACTGCTCGACGATCTTGAGCAAGGCAGGATCGACCGTCGCCGTGGTCCTGATGTGCGCCAGCGCGCGGAGGAGCGAGCGCGAAAATACGAGGGGTGGGCGCGGCCACAGGAGCCGCCGCGCAAGGCAGTGCCGGACGCGACGGGCTAAGTGTTGCGTCCTCCTGGTGCCGACGTCCGGCCAGCAGAAAACGTCTGATCACTCAGAGCATCACCGCGCGTGCGGAGGGTTGCACGTTGCATCCGGCGCTCTACATCTTAGTGGATGTAGTGGCCGAGTATGCGGAAGCGAGGCGCGTCAAAGGGCACAAGGCGATGCGGCTGGCGAATTTCGCCCCCCAAAGTAACCTATCTTTGGCCGACCGCGCCAAAGGGGCGGTAGCTTACGTTTGCGGCGAGGTCTTTTTTTGGTTCGGCGTTTTTCTAGCCGTATGGGGAGCTACCTACAGCATCTACCTGGGGCTGGCCGTATTTTTTGGTTGGGTGCTATTTTTTGTACTGATGGTGCGGCGAGAACTCAAACGCGACATCGAAGCCCTCGACGATCCTAACCAACTAACGCGGCGTCGGAGGAGCGATATGCCACTTCGATTTGCGGTCGAATTTGTCAAGTCCATCGCGATCATAATCGCGCTGACGCTTGGAATGGGGTTCGCGGCTGAAATCGTTGCGTTCGCCTTATCCGACCGTGATGTGAGCGGCGCATTTGGTTCTGGTCTAGCCGGAATTGCTGGCGGCATACTTGGCTTAGTCATCGCCGTCGTGATCGTCCTCAGGCAGATTGCTGACATTGAGGATTGATTTGGGGATTTATTAAGCCCAGCCGGAGATGTCTCCTAAGGCCCCAAGCAGCCTTCGAAGAATGTCTGCTATTCCGCCGCTGTCAGAGACCAAGCAGACATAGAGACCCCATCCGGCGATCATTGGGCCGCACCACAAGAACTGGCCTTGCAACGCCCATATGGCGGGCGCCACAAGTCCATCGTTCGCAAATCACTTTGCTTTCCGTAGGCTCGGAGGCATGTCACCATTCTTCCGACGAAAATCCTCCATGGAAAAACTTGAAGCCGAACTGGCCTTGCTGCGCACGCGCGCTGCGGCCCTGAATAGCCGCCATTCCGCTGCGGAAGCGGCCTATGATGACGCCAAGGTGAAGTTGCAGCGTCATCACCTCGAAGCCGATCTCAACGGAGACGACAAGTCACGCGCGAAGTTTGAGGCGGCGGTCGCCGCCTATGCAGTCACGCGCGACGGCTACGCCGATGCTCTCGCGGAGGTGCAGGCAAAGATCGCTGATGCCGAACAGAAGCTCGCCGCCGAGCGCGCTGCTGCAGAGCGCAAGTCGGCGAGCGAGCAGTTGGCGCGCGACCTCGACGTGGTCGAGCGGGCACTGCCGGACTATCTGGCGGCTGGCAAGCGCTTTGCCGACGCCTTGGAGAAACTTCACTTCCACCACGAGAGCGGCGCAATGGCGCTCTTTATCGGCAACACCGCCACGCAGGTCGAAGTCGCTGCCGGTTTCGCGCTCGTTGAGCTGCGCGGCATGGTGCGCGCGATCCAGGACGGTGTTGCGCCGATCCCGGCAGCCAAGCCGATCTCTGCTTCCGTCCCGGTGTCTGAGCCGCCGACGCAGACAGTCTTCATGATGAAGTCCGCGAAGTACCGTGACCGTGACGGCCGCTCTCGCTTTGCCGGACAATTTGAGGATGCCGACATGCCCGTGACGACTGCACAGCGTGCACTGCGCCTTGGCGTGGCGGTCCCGGTGACCGATCCGAAACGCGCGCGGCTCCGTGGTTCGCGCGGCGGTGACTTCGATCCGCGCGCGCCGGATGTCGTCGATCTCGACGCTGTCGAAGAGCACAAGCACGTGCCGCACATCGATCCGGTGCTGCGCGCTGCCAATTTCACTCCGCTTCCCACGGCGGAACCGCGCACGATCCTGATCGACGTGCCCCGCTCGTGAAAGCAGCACCGCCGGGCTGGCAGCCCCACGAGCTTACTCACCGAGTTGATGGCTGGGTCGTCGATCCGGGTAGCGAGGGTCGCGTCCCGGCGGCGGTCGCGAAGCTGATCGCCCACGCGATGCCGTACTTGCGCGTCCATTCGGTCGCGGATGTTCGTGCACGTATGCTCGCACGGCAGCGCATGTACGACGAACTCTCCAAGTACACAGATGAATAACAGCTCCCGATGGTCCGGTGGTGGCGTCGCGATCTTCAGCGCGGCGTCAGTGGCGTCGGTGGAAGGCGGCCAGCTCATCCGGTCCGATGAGCTGGCCGCAGGAGTGTAAGCATGAACAATGAGAAGGCAGGTTTCGACGACGAGCATGACGAGTACGATGTGTTGCTCGCCGAGCTTGGCCGCACCGAAGAAGAGGACGAGCGCATTGCCGTTCATGAAGCCGGTCACGCTGTGGCCGCACGCTTACTCGGTAAGCCGCTCGGCGGCGCGACGATCAATCCCGACCCGAACGGCAAGTACGGCGGGCTCGTCTGGGGCCCGCGTAACAGCGTTGCCTTCGGCCGTGACGACGACACCGACGAGGTGCCAGAGTTGTGCGACAATCTCCGGGACTTGATGCCACAGGATGGTGAGGCGCGCGGCGACGCGGCCGATGTCTACTTGCACGCACACGACCGTTGCATCGAGCTGGCGGGAGCATCTGTCGCAGAGCGCATGCTTCTGCCAGGCGAGCCCGTGCCATCTGTTAGTGACGTTGAGCAAGCGGTTGCGCTTGCGTCGTTGGTCTGCAAGTCGGCGGAGGCGGTCGAGTGCTTCCTGGCATTCTGCGAGCAGCAGGCGCACGACCTGCTGTACCCCCATGGACCTGTGATCATGGCGCTGTCCATTGTCTTAAAGATACGGCGCACGTTGAACGGCGATGAGATCGACGGCGTGATCGCAACGACGGTCGCGGGTCTACAGTTGGCAGCCGAGCGCCGGCGCCGCGCCGAGTGGCGCAAGGGCGAGCTGGCGGCCCAGCGCTTTCGTGCCTCATGTGATCACGCTGATGCCGCAGCCTTGCCACGTTCTGCACCAGATCGCGTGCGGTAATCGACGACGTCAAGGATCGTAAGGCACGGCGGATGTAACCGGCCTGATGATCTTGAAGGGCCCCGACGTGCAACATCGTCGGGGCCATTAATCATCAACGGCCACCCTGAGGCGCAGGTTCAGCCGCGAACTATTCGGCAGGGGGAATTAACGTGTCGAGGTCGCGACAGGCGCCGCCTATGTGCACCATGGCGTGGCAGTTCGCGCAGACTATTGCGAGGTCCGCTAGTGTCAATTTTTTCCCCGACATTGGGGCCTTGCTAAGTGGTTGCCGATGGTGAACGTGGGCGTAGTTGCGGCCGATTTCGCCGTACCGGCGAAAGAAGTCAAAGCCGCAGCCCTTCACCTCGCAGATCAGACGACCATGATTTTTGATGAGAGCATCTTCGATCTTCTTTGCTCGAAATTTGTGCTCGCGCTGTCGCTGAGTGATTAGCGCAACGCGCTTCCATGCTTCGCCTTCATGCGCGCTGTATTCTATCTCCTGATAGCCTTCGTTCTTCTGCGGCCTTACCCCGCGTTCCAAGAGGTGATCGCCTGTATCGAAGTCGTAAGACGCAACTGACCAGACTGTATTGTCGAGAATGCGTCCCTTTGTGCCACCGTTGCTGCCGCCTTCAACGACTATAACCCTTATAGGCATACCCTGGATGTATGCCTTCGCTACAAGTTCGTCGGCTTTTTCGGCGCGCCTCACTCGTACCGGATGAGGGTTCTTTGATCGATGGCGATAGTTCTTGATCTGAAAAATCGTTCCGTTCATCTCCTCCAATTCCTTGTGCCACAAACACAGGACTATGAATTGATCTGGCTTCTCAAAGGCCCATTCGTAGCAATATTTTGGATTTGCAGCGGGCGGCCCCTCATAATGTGCCCAATCGCTAACGTCGATCTTCAGCTCCTTAAGAATATCAAAGACCAAACGCTTACGATCTGGACGAAGCTGCACCAGTGAAGCGATTTCAGTTCCTGAGGTTAACTTGCGTCCCTTGGGCGTCAGTTCGAAGAGACCTTGCTTGTTTGCCCCAATTGTTACGCAGCCCGCTTGAAGCATCGCTTTCATCACCCCGCGATCCGGATACAGGAAGCCGTTTTCGAGGGGAATTCCGGAGCCATAAAAATGCGGCCCTGCGATTTCAACATACGCACTTAGATACGCTCTGCTGCGATCACTGTCGAAAGACGGCGTGGTGCCTTTGTGAGCAAGCCACCATGCTTCGCTGTTGCCATCCGGGTTTGGCTTCTTTTTCGAAGCCCTATTCGTTGATGCCGGTTTTCTGTCAATCCTTTGGCAAAAATCATTCAGCACTGATCTCGCCTCAGCGAAGGTTTTAATCTTAAACGTCATCGCCGATACTCCAAACCAAAACTATAGTTCGTCACCCGCTGCCTTTGTCGGCCGCTCATAAAGGTGCCGCTGGAAGCCTACAAAGGCGTCCCGAATTGTTCCTACGCTGCCAAGCGCTGAGGTGGCGTCATCAATCGTGTGATATTTAAGTACGAGCAAGCTGCCGAGCTTTTCCTGATCGAGTTCATTCACGCCCTGTTGCACGTACTGCGTCAGAACGAAATCAAGGAACGCCTGCAGTTTGGGATCGTAGCCCGACATAATGGTCACCCGGCGCTCTTGAACCCGATCCAGCCGGGTGATTGGCGGGAGTGCAAATGCGATGTAGGCCAGCACATCGAAAACATCGCTCTTGTCGGCGTTGATCACCTATCCAACGCCGCGATAGAAATGGTGGGCACGCTCCGCTTTGCGCACCCTACGGCGTTCCCCAGCTTGGAAGAGGGTGTGCGCCACAGGTGCCAGGCTCTCTAATTAAACGCCATGCCGCCGCTCAGCGCGATGGTCTGCCCGGTCATGTAGGCATTATCGACCAGCAGCATCACCGCCTTCGCTACCTCCTCCGCCGTGCCGAAGCGGCCGAGCGGAATGCGGCTGACGAGCTGTTGCTGGCCGCTCATCATGTCGGTCTCGATCAATGACGGCGCCACCGCATTGACGGTGATGCCTTCCTTCACGAGGCGCGCCGCATAACCTCGCGTGAGGCCTTCCAGACCGGCCTTGGATGCATTGTAGTGCGGCCCGATGGCGCCGGCACCGCGCGCGGCGCCCGAGGAGATGTTGACGATGCGCCCCCACTTCCTCGCGCGCATCGCCGGCAGCACCGCCTGCGTGCACAGGAAGACGGATTTCAGATTGACCAGGATGGTCCGGTCGAAATCGTCTTCGGTGAGATCATCGACGCCGCGCGTGATGGCGATGCCGGCATTGTTGACGAGGATGTCGATCGGCCCGAGCCCACCAGTGACACGCTCGACCATTCCGGCTACGGCCTCGCGCTGCGAGACGTCGGCGGCGATCACGATCGCGCGGCCGCCCTGCTTGCCGATCTCACCTGCGAGCTGCTCGGCCTGGCCGATCTGCTCGCGGCAGTTGATCGCCACGGCGGCGCCTGCATCTGCCAGCGCGCGACAGACGGCCGCGCCAATGCCGCGCGAGCCGCCGGTGACGAGCGCCGTGCGCCCCTTCAGATCATCCGCCATCTCTGGACCTCCCAAATTCTGCGTCGTAGCGGTGAGAAGCCTATCATGCTGGGCCGGGCGCACGTGTTGAACTCATCGCGAGATGAATCCGGCTGTCAGCGCTTCCTGCGAGAGAAACGCCCCGGCTTGCCGCTGCCAAATATGGATAGCCATTTCATTGACCAATCGCGGCAATCGCTCGATATTCGCAGCATCGAAACTGCTCCTCGAGCCGAAGCCGCGATATGAGAACCGATCACCAGCGAAATCCCAGGCGACATGCACGCTCGCATGACGCGTCGCTGTTTCTCAGCAGCCACCGGCGCCTGTTGTTGTTGCTGACCGCCTCCTAGCAGCTTCCAATATTGCAAATCGCAAGACAGGAACGCCGAACACTCGGCGAACGAGCAGTCATGTCCCAAACTCAGTCGAACGCCTACATCATCGAGATCCAAGACCGCGCCGCCGGCATCATCACCAGAGACGCGCGTGGCTTCCGCTTCTTCTCCTCGGAGCGCCTGTTCGACAGTCTCGAAGGCCGCCAGTTCCGTTCGGCGCGCGAGGCTGAGCGCGCCGCCCACGCGGTGTTCTCCGAGCGGGGCCGGCGTCTGAGCTGATCAGCGCCGGCGCGTCCTGGTGCGTGCCGCCTTCTTGGCGGCGGCGGAGCGGGCCTTGGCGCCCTTGGTGTGGCTCGCTTTCCGCGCGGCGGCCGAACGCGACACCGCGGTTCGCTGGCTCGCGGCACGCTTGGCCTGCTTCGACAGCGCGCTGCGCGACGCTGTGGAGCGCGGCTCCTTCTTCAGAACGCCCTCGACGGCACGCGATACGCGCGGCCGGCGCTTCGGGGTGCGTTTGCCCTGACCGGCCTCATAGGCATATTTGGCGCTGCGGCGCGTCGACTTCTTGGTGCGCCCCTTGCGCGGCGGCGGCAGATCGACGCCGGCGCGGCGCGCCTCGGACAGGCCGATGGCGATGGCTTGCTTTGTCGACCGCGCGCCGTGCTTGCCTTTCCTGATCTTGTCGATTTCGTCCTTGACGAATTCGCCGGCCTGCGTGCTTGCCGATTTGCCGGCGCGCTTGTCCTGCTTGGCTTTGCGGATGATTTCCTGTCTTGGCATGGGTCGAGTTCCCTTTGAAATCACAGGGATGCAACGCGCAAGGCCGGCGATTGATCCTTTTCAGTTCCGCAGCGCCGCCAGCAATTCATCCGGGCGCTCGGCCATGATCATGTGTCCTGCTCCCGGCACGATGACGGTCTTCGCCTGCGGGATCGCCGCCGCCAGCGCCTTGCCGGCTTTTGCCGGAGTCATCATGTCCCGCTCGCCGAGAATGAGCGTGGTCGGCACCTTCACGCTCGCGGCGGCTTGAAGCGCATTCGCATAGGTATTGCAGGCCGACAGATCCCTGAACAGCACGCCCGGCTCGCAATGCTTCAACACGGCCTGCGCGCCGCCATGCATCCACAGGCCCGGCGCGAGGCTGCCGCCGAGCTCGGCCTTGAAGCCGAGTCCCCAGATCGAGACCATGTCGACGGCGTCCTGGTCGTTGGCTTCGGCGGCCTTCAGCAGATCCGGGCCGACGGTCATGGTTGCGGCGGTGCCGATCAGGCTCAGCGCGGAGACCTTGTCCGGATGCCGCGCCGCCGTCTCGAGCGAGATTAGCGAGCCCATGGAATGGCCGATCAGGTGCGCCTTCGCGGCGCCTGCCGCATCCAGCAGCGCCGCCGTCCAGTCGGCCATCTCAGCGATGGTCGACAGCGACGGCCCGGCCGAGCGGCCGTGGCCGGGCAGATCAGGCGCCAGCACCGAAAAGCCGTGATGGGCGAACCAGCGCGTGTGCAGCGCCCAGGTCGAATGGTCGAAGCCGGCGCCGTGGATGAAGACGACCGCTGGCAGCGACTTGTCGAAGTCGCGGCCGCCGGTTGCGGCAAACACCTCAGTGCCGTTGACGGAGAGCTTCATGGCGTCAGACCTTTTGCGAGATGCGCAGCGCTTGATTGAGATCGTCGATGATGTCGCTTGCCGTCTCGATGCCGACCGAGAGCCGCACCAGCTCCTCGCCGACTCCGGCGGTCTTGAGCTGTTCGGCGTCCATCTGCTGATGCGTGGTCGAGGCGGGGTGGATCACCAAGGTCTTGGCGTCGCCGACATTGGCGAGATGGCTGATCATGCGCAGCGACTCGATGAACTTGCGCCCGGCGGGGCGCCCGCCCTTGATGCCGAAGGAGACGATGGAGCCGGCGCCGCGCGGCAGGAGCCTCTTTGCAAGCTGATAGTCAGGGTGGTCCTCCAGCGAGGGATGCAGCACCCAGTCGACCGCCTTGCTGGCCTTCAGCGCATCCAGCACGAGGTGCGTGTTCCGCATATGCCGGTCCATGCGCACGCCGAGCGTCTCCACGCCCTGCAATAGCTGGAACGCGTTGGTCGGGGAGAGGCAGGCGCCGAAATCGCGCAGGCCTTCGGTGCGCGCGCGCATGATGAAGGCGGCGGTGCCGAACTGCTCGTCGAAGACGATGCCATGATAGCCGCCATAGGGCTCGGTCAGCACGCCGAACTTGCCCGAGCCTCGCCAGTCGAAGCGGCCGCCGTCGACGATGGCGCCGCCGATCGCGATACCGTGGCCGCCGATCCACTTGGTCGCCGAATGCATGACGATGTCGGCCCCGAGTTCGATCGGGCGGCTGAGATAGGGCGTGGCGAAGGTGTTGTCGATCAAGAGCGCAATTTTCGCATCATGCGCGATCGCCGCGACCTCAGGGATGTCGAGCACTTCCAGCCCGGGATTGCCGATGGTCTCGCCGATCACCAGCCTCGTGTTCGGCCTGATCGCTGCGCGGAACGCGTCGAGATCGCGCGGCTTGACGAAGCTGGTGGTGATGCCGAAGCGCGGCAGCGTGTGTGCCAAGAGGTTGATGGTGCCGCCATAGAGCGAGCTCGACGCCACGATGTGGTCGCCGGCGTTCAGAAGCGTCGCGATGGCCAGATGCAGCGCGGCCATGCCGCTGGCGGTGCAGATCGCGCCGACGCCGCCTTCCAGCGCTGCCAGCCGTTCCTCCAGCACGCCGGTGGTCGGATTGGAGATGCGGGTGTAGATGTGGCCGGCGCGCTCCAGGTTGAACAGCGCGGCGGCATGGTCGGAATCCTGGAACACGTAGGACGTGGTCTGGTAGATCGGCACGGCGCGAGCGCCGGTTACGGGATCCGGATGCTGGCCCGCATGCAGGCTCAGGGTTTCGAAGGCAGGCGGTTTCGGCGCGGGCATGCGTGGCCTCGTTGGTCGGGTCGGCGATGGCGGTCCTTGTGCCACAAAACGAAGCGCGGCGTCAGCCCATTGACAGTGATGGATGCCGGCATGCAGCGACGACGCGTGATGCGAGCCGCGGCCGCGACGGCAATGCGCTCCCTCGCCCCGTTCTTACGGGGAGAGGGTTGGGGTGAGGGGCTGCTTCCGCATTCACGGTGGCAGTTGAATTCGCGGAGACTCGCCCTCACCCGCCGCGCTTCGCGCGTCGGCCTCTCCCCGCAGGCGGGGAGAGGCGAAGTCGCGCCGCCCGCGCCTTAGCCGCGGATGGCCTGCTCGATGATCCCAGCCTCGCGCAGCAAAATCTCCGCGACCTCCTGCTCGCGGCGGGGACCGAGCCTTGTCCGCACGGCGGAGACCGTCATCGCAGCAGCCGGCTGTCCGTCCGGGCTCTTGATCCAGGTCGAGATCGATTTCGTGCCCTGCACGAGGCCAATCTCCCGCATGTAGTAGCCGCGCCGCCGCGCCATGGTGATCTCACCCATTACGGTTGCGACGTCGGTCTGGTAGGCCTCGAACCTCTTCTCGTTGGCCGCGACGATTTTGCGCGCGTCCTGCGCCGGCATCGCGGCGAGGATGGCGACGCCGGCGCTGGAGACGCCGAGCGGCCGGCGCGCGCCGACCTCGATCGACAGCACCTGAATCGGATAGACGCCGATCCTGCGATCGACGCACAGCGTGTCGTTGCCGGTCCGCACCGTCAGGAACAGCGTGTCGCCGATTTCAGCGGAGGCGCGCCGCAGCGACGGATTGGCGGCGATCAGCAGCCGCGACGGCCGCGGTCGCGCGAGCGCCAGCTCCGGCACCTGGTTGCCGATCGCATAGCGGCCGGTCCGCTCGTGCCGCTCGACGATGCCTTCCTCGATCAGCACGTGGACGATGCGATGCACGGTCGGGCGGGTGAGGCCGGTCGCCCGTACCACCTCGGCCAATGGCACACCGTCTTCGCGGCCTGCGGCCAGAATGCGCAGCACCGCGAGCGCGCGCCGGATTGCCTGCGCGCCCTGCCGCGGTTCCCCGGCGTTACGGGCCAATCTCGTCCTGTCCATAATATGGACAAGAACGCCACAATTCACTCGACAGGACAAGCGCGCATCTGGAGATTTCGCTCCGATCGAGATGCCTTTCGAATTGCCTTGCGCAACGTCGCGGCATCCGACGTGGAATTGGACGCGCCGCCGGGAGGTTAACATGAGATTAATCTGGATTGCCATCGCTGCTGCAGTTGCGATGCTGGCAGGGCCCGCATCAAGCCAGGAATGGCCGGCGCGCAACGTCAAGCTGATCGTGCCCTATCCGGCCGGCGGCAATGTCGACAGCGCGGCGCGCATCATCGCCGACAAGCTCCAGGAAAAGCTCGGCCAACCCTTCATCATCGAGAACAAGGCCGGCGCCGGCGGCATGATCGCGGGCGAAGCCTTCGCGAAATCCGCGCCCGACGGCTACACGCTGTTCGTCGGCGCCAATGGCCCGGTGCTGTTCGCGACCGAGATCAACAAGCGCGAGGCCTATAATTGGAAAAAGGACTTCCTGCCGATCTCGACCATTTCGATGACGCCGCTGGTGCTCGAGGTGCATCCGTCCGTGCAGGCCAATACGTTCAAGGAATTCATCGATCTCGCCAAGCGCGAGCCCGGCAAGCTGACCATGGCCTCGCCCGGTCCCGGCACCACCAACCATCTGCTCAGCGAGCTGATGCAGTCCAACCTCGAGCTGCAATGGGTCACCGCGCACTATCGCGGCAACGCGCCGGCGATCAACGACCTCCTCGGCGGCCAGGTGCAGTTCGCGTTCGACCAGCTCACTGTCAGCCTCCAGCACATCAAGGCCGGCCTGTTCCGCGCGCTCGCCGTCACCAGCCCGCACCGGCTGAAGTCGCTGCCTGACGTGCCGACCTTTGCCGAGCTCGGCTACAAGGACTTCGACGGCCAGACCTTCACCGGCCTGTTCGCCCCTGCCGGCACGCCGGCGCCCATCGTCGACAAGCTGCACCAGACGCTGGTCGCGATCCTCAAGGATCCGGCCGTGGTCGACAAGTTCGAGAAGCTCGGCGGGGAAGCCACAGTGATGACGCCTGACGAATTCAAGGCCTATCTCGCGCGCGAGGACGCCAAATGGATTCCGGTGGTGCGCAAGGCCAACATCAGGGCGGATTGATCGATGCGGATCGATCCCACCGAGCTCGGCGCCGAGCGCATCTACCGCCTGATGACCGGCATCGTGGTGCCGCGTCCCATTGCCTGGGTCACGAGCCTGTCGCGTTCCGGCGTGCTCAACCTCGCGCCGTTCAGCGCCTTCACCTTCGTCTCGCAGAAGCCGCCGATGCTCGCCATCAGCGTCGGCCGCAAGGGTGCCGATTACAAGGACACCGCACACAACATCCTCGATACCGAGGAATATGTGATCCACATCGCCGATACCCCGCTGATGTCCGCGGTGCACGATAGCTCGGTCGAGCATCCGCCTGAAATCAGCGAGGTCGACCATCTCGGGCTCGAAACGCTGCCCTGCGAGCTCATCAAGGTGCGTCGGCTCGCCGCCGCGCCGGTTGCAATGGAATGCCGCTTTCGACAGTGCCTGGAATTCGGCGAGGCCCGCAGCCGGCTCATCGTCGGCGAGGTCGTCATGTTCCACATTCGCGACGGCCTCGCGAAGGACGGCAAGGTCGAGACAAAGGCGCTCGATCCGATCGCGCGCATCGGCGGGCCGCGCTATGCCCGGCTCGGCGAGATCGTGACTCTGAACACCGTCTTCCAGACTCCCAAATCGACCGACTGAGCGCGCTGGCCCCGGCCGCGCCCACGACATCATTGGAGAACGACGATGCGACTCGTAAGCTATCTCGTGGACGGAGAGCCACGCTACGGCGCGGCCGTCGAAGGCGGTGTCGTCGATCTGACCAAGCGGATCGGCCGCGATTTCTCTGATGTAAAGGCGCTGATCGCGGCCAACGCTCTTGCCGATGCGCAGGAGGCGGTCGCCGGGCAACAGCCAGACTACGCGCTGGAAAAACTGGTCCTGCTGCCGCCGGTGCTGGCGCCGGAAAAGCTCTGGTGCATCGGCGTCAACTACGCCGAGCGCAACGCCGAGTACAAGGACAATTCGGACCTGCCCAAATATCCCAGCCTGTTCGTGCGCAGCATGTCCTCGATGACTGGCTCCGGCCAGCCGATCGAGAAGCCTGAGGTCTCCGACCAGCTCGACTATGAAGGCGAGCTCGTCATCGTGATCGGGCAGCGCGGCCGTCACATCCCGCGCGAGAAGGCCTGGGGCCACATCTTCGGAATGACCCTGTGCAACGAGGGCACGATCCGCGACTGGCTGCGCCACGGCAAGTTCAACGTCACCCAAGGCAAGAATTTCGACCGTTCCGGCAGCATCGGCCCGTGGATCGTCACCGCCGACGAGCTCGACCCGCGCGGGCCGCACGACATCATCACGCGCGTCAACGGCGAGGTGCGGCAGCAGGACACGACCGAGCGGCTGATGTTCCCGTTCGACTTCCTGATCTCCTATCTCTCCACCTTTGCCACATTGAAGCCCGGCGACATGATCGTGACGGGCACGCCGACCGGGGCCGGTGCGCGCTTCGATCCGCCGCGCTGGTTGAAGGTGGGCGACGTCGTCGAGGTCGAGTCGGGCCGCATCGGCGTGCTGCGCAACACCGTCGTCGCGGAGCAATAGATCATGCTGGATGCTGCGTCGATCGAACGCCTCGCTGCGCGCCTCGATGAAGCCGAGCGCACCAAGGCGCTGATCCCGATGTTCACGAAAGAATATCCGGACTTCAGCATCGAGGATGCCTACGCGGTCCAGCGCGCCTGGACCAAGCTTCAGCTCGGCCGCGGCCGCGTCATCAAGGGTCACAAGATCGGCCTGACCTCGAAGGCGATGCAGAACGCGGTCGGCATCAATGAGCCCGATTACGGCGTGCTGTTCGCCGACATGTTCTATGCCGACGCCACGCCGATTCCGTTCGACCGCTTCCACGCACCGCGCATCGAGGTCGAGCTCGCCTTCGTGCTGAAGGCGCCGCTGCGCGGGCCCGATTGCACCATCTTCGACGTGCTCAACGCCACCGACTACGTGACGCCCGCGCTCGAGATCCTGGAGACGCGCATGCACCGCGTCGATCCCGAGACCGGCAAGACCCGCAAGGTGCTGGACACGATCTCGGACAATGCGGCCAACGCCGCGCTGGTGCTCGGCGGCCGGCCGTTCCGCCCCCTCGATGCGGATCTGCGCTGGATCGGCGCGTTCCTGTTCCGCAACGGCGAGGTCGAGGAGACCGGGCTTGCCGCCGGCGTGCTCAATCATCCCGCAAACGGCATCGCCTGGCTCGCCAACCGCCTCGCGCCGCATGACGAGCATCTCGCGGCCGGCGAGGTGGTGCTGGCGGGATCGTTCACGCGGCCGGTCGACATCCGGCGCGGCGACACCTTCCACGCCGATTACGGCGCCTTCGGCTCGGTGTCATGCCAGTTCGTCTGAACCAACAACAAGAAGGGAGCGCATCATGAATGGTCACGCGCGGCGCAAGAGCATCCATATCGGCGGCTTCAAGCATGCCAATCCGATTCCGAACGCCTGCCGCATCGGCAATCTCGTGATGTCGGGTGTCATCCTCGGCCGCGATGCGGCTGGCGTCATGCCCGAGAGCCTGGACGCGCAATGCGCCAACATGTTCGCGCATATGAAGGCGACGGTGGAGGCCGCCGGCGGCACCACGCATGACATCATCAAGATGACGGTGTGGCTGAAGGACCGCTCGCAACGCGGTCCCGTCAATGTCGAGTGGCTCAAGATGTTTCCGGACGAGCACTCGCGACCGGCGCGCCACGCGCTGCCGATGGACAACATGGACGGCGGCGCGCTGGTGCAGTGCGACTTCACCGCCGTGATCGACTGAGGGAGTTTTGCGCATGCCGACCTATCTGCCGTTCGATCCCAATCCGCGCCGCCCGGTGAAGGCGCCGCCGCCGAAGACCGTGGACAGCCAGTTTCACGTGCTCGGGCCGATCGACAAATATCCGGAGCGTCCCGGCGCGGCCTATCGGATGCCGACCGCGACCTGGGAGGCGGCGCTGCGCATGCACAAGACGCTCGGCATCGAGCGCGGCATCATCGTCCAGACCACCACTTACGGCGCTGACCATGCCGTCGTGCTCGACGGCCTCGCTGCGATGGGTCCGAACTATCGCGGCTGCGCCAACGCCTTGGTGTTCGCGGAGGCGAGCGACTCTTATCTGGCCAAGCTGCATGACGCCGGCGTGCGCGGCGCGCGCTTCAGCTTCCGCCAGGAGCTCGGCGCCGTGCTGTCGGATGCCGATTTCGCCCGCGCCATTGCGCGCATCCGCGAGCTCGGCTGGTACGTCAAGATCCAGCCCGAGAAGGACGGCATCATGTCCAGCGTCGCCAAATACGAGAATCTCGACGTGCCCGTGCTGATCGACCACATGGCGCGCCCCGATCCCGCAGCCGGCAAGGACGATCCAAATCTCCGCAAGATGCTGGAGCTGCTCGGCAAGGGCAATTTCTGGGTGATGCTGTCGCTCGGCGAGAAAACCTCGAAGACTGGGGCTCCCTACGACGACGTGATCCCGATCGCGCGCGTCTATATCGAGGCAGCGGTCGACCGCTGCGTCTGGGCCAGCGACTGGCCGCACCCGGTCTCCGTGAAGCAGCCGCCGAATGACGCCGATCTGCTCGAGCTGATGTACCGCTATGCGCCGGGCAAGGCGGAGCTGGATAAAATCCTCGTCCACAATCCGGCAAAGCTGTTCGGTTTTCCGGATTAACCGGGGCGTTCACGATCGGGGGGCCGCATGTTGATTGTCTCGGCACTGCGAAGGCTGCATCACCGTTCCTGGCTGAGTGCGGCGCTTGCTTTCGTGGGGTGCGCCGTCTCTATCGCAACCGCAACAGCCGGCAACGACAGCTTCTCGCCAGTGACCACATGCGATCGGCTTCAAGCCGGGGCCAGTCCGACGACACGTGTCAGCGAGGCGCAGCCGCGCCCGGCGGCTGACGGACTGGCCGCCCATTGTGAAGTGATCGCTTATCTGGACGAGCGAACCGGCGCCGAGGGTCAGAAGTTCGCCATCGGTCTGCATCTCAGATTGCCGGAAGCATGGAACGGTCGCTTCGTGTTCCAGGGGCAGGGAGGCACTGACGGTGTTCTCGGCAGCGGAGATGCGCAGCCCGGCGGCGGACAGCCGAGCGCGCTCAATCAGGGATACGCGACGGTCACCACGGATGCCGGACACAGCAATGCGCCGGGTCCCCTTGGTGGCGCCAAATTCGGCCTCGACCCGCAGGCGCGCATCGATTTCGGCTATCGCGCCGACGACGTCGTGACGCGGCAGGCCAGGCAATTCATCCGGGCCTATTACGGCCGTCTGCCAAGCTACTCCTATTTCCTGGGTTGCTCCAACGGCGGGCGGCACGGAATGGCGATCACGCAGCGCTTCCCGGATCAGTTCGATGGCATTGCCGCCGGCGCACCGGCCTTTCGAATGCCGGAGAAGGGTCTTGCGGGGGCCGCTTCGACGCAAGGCTTTGCGGCGATCTCGCCGAAAGCTTCGGACGGCCGCCCCATTCTGGCCCAGGCGCTGTCCCAGGCGGACATGGAATTGCTCTCCAGGGCGATCGTTCAGTCCTGTGATGAAGGCGATGGTCTTGCCGACGGTATCATCGACAATGTGCCTGCCTGTCGTTTTTCGCCGCGCACGCTGCAGTGTACCGCCGAGAAGACGGCAAGCTGTCTCTCCGCCGCCCAGGTGGCAGCTCTCGAAAACCATTTCCAGGGGCCAACTACGGCGCAGGGCCGTCGGATCTATGCGCCATATCCCTATGACTCGGGAATCGCCACGGCTGGATGGCGGCGCTGGATTCTCGGCACGGCACCCGACAGCCACGTCAACGCCTTCAACGTGTCCTTTGGCGCGACCCTGGCCTATCTCTACATGACCCCGCCTCATTCGCCCCTGGCCAATGAAGCGGAGGCCGTCTACGACTTTTACCGCACCGTGGATGTCACGGCCGCCCATGCGAGAATTTTCGGCACGAGCGCGGCGATGCCTGAGACCTCCGTGCAGACGATCTCCGCAAATTCAGTCGATCTCTCCGGTTTCCGAAGGCGCGGCAAGCTGCTGCTCTATCACGGCATCAGCGATCCGACGTTCTCTGCGCTGGATACTCTGGACTGGTACAAGCGGCTCACGAATGCTGCGGGCGGGGAGAAGGAGACGGCCGAATTCGCCCGCCTCTTCCTCGTGCCCGGCATGAACCATTGTTCGGGAGGCCCTGCCACCGACAGCTTTGACGTTCTGACCCCACTGGTGACCTGGGTCGAGCAGGGCCGCGCGCCTGACAGCATCGAGGCGCGCGCGGGCGCGACAACGCCCTGGCCGGAACGCAGTCGGCCCTTGTGCCCCTATCCTCGCCAGGCCCGCTATCTCGGCAGTGGCAGCATCGAGAAGGCTGAGAACTTCACCTGCGCCGCCCCCTAAAGTGGGATGGCTTTCAACTGCATCGATTACTGCGGCGGCTCGTTCACCTCTCCCGCTTGCGGGAGAGGTCGGCGCGAAGCGCCGGGTGAGGGCTCTCTCCGCTTGGGGATCGTCCCATTGCGGAAACACCCTCTCCCCGACCCTCTCCCGCAAGCGGGAGAGGGAGTGCACCTTCGTCGTTGCAGCAGCCAGGCTTGATCTGACAGGCCTCCAGCGCTCACGCCTCCTGCCGCCTCGCCAGCCCGTCCCGCACCTCCGCCGCGATCTCGAACGAGCGCAGCCGGGCGGCGTGGTCGTAGATCTGCCCCGTAGTCATCACTTCGTCCGCGCCGGTCTCGGCGATCAGCGCCTTCAGCTTCTCCTCGACCACCGCGGGCGAGCCGACCGCGGAGCACGACAGCGCTTGCGCAACGCCGGCCTTCTCCGCCGGCGACCACAGCGCGTCCATGTCATCGACCGGTGGCGGGAGCGGCCCCGGCGTACCACGGCGCAGATTGATGAACTGCTGCTGCAGCGAGGAGAACATGCGCTGCGCCTCCTTATCGCTCTCGGCCGCGAACACATTGACGCCGATCATCGCATAGGGCTTGTCGAGCTGCGCCGATGGCTCGAAGCGCGCGCGATATTCGCGCAGCGCCGGCATCATCATTTGCGGCGCGAAATGCGACGCAAACGCGAACGGCAGGCCGAGCATCGCCGCCAGCTGCGCGCCAAAGGTGCTCGATCCCAGGATCCACAGCGGCACCTTGGTCCCCATACCGGGCACGGCGCGGATCGTCTGGTTCGGCTGCACATCGCCGAGCAGCGCCTGCAATTCCAGCACGTCGTGCGGAAAGTTCTCGGCAGCCGTGGCGAGATCGCGCCGCATCGCCCGTGCGGTGAGCTGGTCGGTGCCCGGCGCGCGGCCGAGCCCAAGATCGATCCGCCCGGGATAAAGCGATTCCAGCGTGCCGAACTGCTCGGCGATGACAAGCGGCGAATGGTTCGGCAGCATGATCCCGCCGGAGCCGACGCGGATCGTCTTGGTCCCGCCCGCGACATGGGCGATCACCACCGACGTTGCCGCGCTCGCGATCCCCGTCATGTTGTGATGCTCGGCCAGCCAGAACCGCTTGTAGCCCCAGGCCTCCGCATGCTGCGCGAGATCGAGCGAATTGCGAAACGCCTGCGCGGCGTCGCCACCTTGGCGGATGGGCGCGAGGTCGAGGATGGAGAAGGGGATCATGTGCGGGGTACCGGTGTGGAGGGGCTGGGCAATCATGCGCGTCTTGCAAGAAACACATGTAGTGGCAGCGCGTAGGATGGGTAGAGCAGTTGCGAAACCACCCATCATGTTTCGCCATCGAACTGCTGATGGGTTTCGCTTCCCATGCTAATGGTTGCTACGGGCTCTGCTTGCCGCTGATGGCGATGGAGCGTATCCTCGCGCGATGGCTGTCAGCGCTCCCGATCTGAAGGCGTTCCTGCTCGCGACGCCGTTCTTCGGCGGTCTTCCGGACCCAAGCCTTGACCTCCTGATTTCGATGCTGGTCGAGCGCCGCTTTGATGCCGGAGCAACCGTCGTGGCGGAAGGCGAGCCGGGACGCTCGATGTTCATCGTCGAATCCGGTCGGCTCTCAGTGAGCAAACGGGCGAATACAGGGAGCGTCATCCCGATTTCCGGTCTGGAGCGTGGTGATTTCTTCGGCGAGATGACGCTGATTGAAATGCAAAATCGCTCCGCCACCGTGGTCGCGGAGAGTCCGACCGTGCTGTACGAGCTGACCGCCCAAAAGCTCTACGCTTGCTACAAGGCCGACATCCACGCCTATGTGATCGTCCTGCAGAACATCAATCGCGAGCTTTGCCGACGGCTACGCCATGACGACGATCGCTTCGCCGCACAGCAGGTGGGCGAAGAGCAAACCCCTGCGAGATGAAACTCTATCTGCGATGCAGTTCGTAGCCCGGATGGAGCGAAGCGCAATCCGGGGTCCGTCCCGCAGTGCAGGTGTCCCGGATTACGCTTCGCTCCATCCAGGCTACGCCACTCATCTCATCGCGCTTTGGACGTCACGACTTATCGTGCACGTACTTCTCCAGAAGCAGCCGATTATATTCATCTCTCACGGCTCTCCGCGAGACATGCCCTTTTCGGTCTTTGGCAATCTTCAGAAGATCAGGATCAGTCGCTGCCCGTGATTTCCGCCTAAATCTCGCAAGGAGTGGGGTCGCAGGCGCCAACGTCCTTCCAAACAACCGGTCAAACCATCCCATTGTGTCCTCCCGGACAGACCGCGGATTGTGACACTATCACCACGAATTTGGGAGGCAAACGGACAGTGCGACTGCATCTTTTCGAAAAGCTCGCGCCACATCGTCCGTAGCCCATTCGAAAAAATTTGGTTTATGGCTGAGGCGCAGGAATTGGAAGAATGCTCGTTATCTTCCAACCGTCACCCATCTTCACCAGCACTTGATTCATCAGAAACCGTGTAGGCTGCGCAGTCTGCCCAGACGGCGAAATCATGAAGGTCACCGGCACGTAGAGTTGCGCGACTCCCGTCTGCAATTCGATCACCTTCAGTTCGTCCATCTTCGGGTCGAGGGACCAAGTGCCTTGATACAAGGCCTCGAAACGCTTGAGTGCTGCGTCGTGGCCCCAGATAGCCGCGCCACGCGTGATCCACAAAAACTGAGCCGAATCGTGCAAAAGCTCGCCAACCTCCTTGAGGTCGTGAGCGTTTTGTGCGGCGACAAATCTTGCGAAAAGAGCCTTCACTTCGTCCTCACTGCCCGCGCGAACTACGTCAGCCGTAGTCAGTAGCGAGAATAAAACGAAGAAAGCAAAACGGCTTCGTGCGCGGAAGGTCATGATCGTCCTCCCTTGATGTCGCGGCGGAAATGATGCGCTCGCGGTTATCAGTTGCAACAAGAAATTACCCCAACGAGGATCCAAACACCACGTGATTTCAGGCGACATGGCCGTTCAGCACGTAGGATGGGTAGAGCACTTGCGAAACCCATCATGTTTCGTCACTGAGCAAGGCCTTGATGGGTTTCGCTTCGCTCGACCCATCCTACGAGCCTGTGACTCTTTTCCGTATCGAGCGTCAGGCGGATATGATTCTCTAAGCAGATTGATTTGCTGGAGAGAATGATGGCTGACGACGG
>NZ_FNCU01000075.1:0-30435 GCF_900099855.1 Bradyrhizobium sp. Rc2d
GATCCCGGCACAATGGCGCGTGCTGGTCACGCGTCGCCCGAAATACATCTGCCGCCGCTGCTCCGGCCCTGTCGTGCAGGCGCACGCACCAGAGCATGTCGTGCCTGGTGGACTACCGACCGAAGCGGCGATTGCGCAGGTGATCGTCTCCAAGTTTGGCGACCATACGCCGTTTTACCGTCAGGCCGAGATCTATGCGCGCCAGGGGATTCGACTTGATCGGGCGACACTGGGCAACTGGTCCGGTCGCGCCTGCTTCCATCTGCAGCCCGTTGCCGACCGCATGCGCTGCCATCTGGCAGCGGCGGATCGCCTGTTCATGGATGAAACCACGGCGCCGGTGCTCGATCCCGGGCGTGGTCAAACGAAGAAGGGTTACTTCTGGGCGATCGTCTCCGACGACCGCGGCCATAGCGGCCCAAGTCCGCCGATCGTGCTGTTCCGATATGCCCCCGGTCGCAGCGGCGCCTTCGCTGAGCAGTTCCTGGACGGCTTCACCGGACGCTTCCTGCAATGCGATGCCTACGACGGCTATGATCGGCTGATCGAAGTCGCTCGACCGCAAGGACCCTGGACGCTCGTACACTGCTGGAGCCATTTGCGCCGGCGCTTCGTCAAATTGGCCCGCAACAGTAAATCGCCGATCGCCGAGGCCGCCGTCCGGCCGCGCGCAAGGAACACTCGCTGCCCCTCGTCGAGCGTTGAAGCCGTGGTTCGAGAAACAGCTGTCGATGATCTCCAGCGGCTCGACGCTCGCTGATGACATCCGCTACGCGCTCAATCGTTGGCAGGGGCTGACGCGCTTCCTCGATGACGGGCGGCTCGAACTCGACACCGATCCGGTTGAAAACGCGATCCGGCCGATCTGCTTGACCAGAAAAAACGCACTCTTCGCTGGTCATAAGGTCGGAGCCGAAAACTGGGCCTTGCTCGCATCCATCGTGGCGACCTGTAAGCTCAACGACGTTAACCCGGTCGCCTACATCGCCGAAACGCTCACGGCGATCATCGCCGGCCATCCCCAAAGCGAAATCGACGACTTAATGCCATGGCGGTTCCGCAAAACGTCAAACCAGCATCAATAGGGTGGCGGCTAAGCGCTTACGTTGACGTGCATAGCTACGCCGCTTGGGTGGAGGGTGTCGACGCAGGAGGCGTCCATGGCGGCTGCAACAGCGACGGAGGATCTGATGGCGACCCAGCGACTTGCGCCCCTGATATTGAGCGATGATGATGAGCGTGCTGAGCTTCAGTCGCTGACAATGCGGCGAAAGACGGCCCAGGCGCTGGCTCTGAGAGCCCAGATTGTGCTGAGCTGCGCGGAAGGCGGTCAGAACAAGGAAGTGGCGGCCAAGCTGGGCCTAGAGCGGGGCGGTAGGCAAATGGCGGCGGCGGTCTGTGGAGCAGCGCGTGGCCGGGCTGCACGATGAGCCGCGCTCGGGGGCGCCGCGCACCATTGATGATGGTCGCATCGAAGCCGTGATCGTAAGGACGGTGGAAAGCTGCCCAGAGAACGCCACTCATTGGAGTTCCCGCGGCATGGCAAAGGCCAGCGGCCTGTCGGTGTCGACGGTGCAACGTATCTGGCGGGCCTTCGGGCTCCAGCCGCACCGGTTGGAGACATTCAAGCTCTCGACCGATCCGAACTTCGTGGCCAAGGTACGCGACGTCGTCGGCCTTTACGTCTCGCCGCCGGCACACGCCATCGTCCTGTGTGTAGACGAAAAGTCGCAAATCCAGGCGCTGGACCGCAGTCAGCCGATGTTGCCGATGCGTCCCGGCCAGCCGGCCCGAAGGAGCCACGTTTACAAAAGGCACGGCACCACATCGCTGTTCGCCGCCCTCGACATGGCGACCGGACGGGTTATTGGCAAGTGCTACGGATAGCACCGTGCCGCCGAGTTCCGCAAGTTCTTAGACGAGATCGAGGCCGCCGTACCGGGCGAACTCGACGTCCATCTCGTCATGGATAACTACGCTACCCACAAGACCCCGCTGATCCGGAAATGGTTGGCTAAACGGCCGCGCTGGCATGTGCATCTGACCCCGACCAGTTCGTCATGGCTCAACCAGGTCGAGCGCTTCTTTGCGCTTCTTACCGATAAGAAGATCAGGCGCGGCGTCTACCGCAGCGTAGCCGCCCTTCGGGCGGACATCGCCTCGTTCATCGAACGACATAACGCCGATCCCAAGCCGTTTCGGTGGACCAAGTCAGCCGATGACATCCTTGCTTCAATCGAACGCTTCTGCCGTTACAATGCCCCGGCACAGCACGAGGCGATGTTGCGAACTTCTGGTTCAGGACACTAGCTCTCTGCTTAGGTAGGTATCAGCGGCTAGAGGATCAGCGTATGTTTTTGCGCCAGTTCCTCATTCGAAAGGACGAGCGAATGTCCGCCGAACTGCTCTACCTATCAAACGCCGATGTCCAAGAACTGCAAATTTCGCCTCGTGACGCGCGTGAGGTGGTCCTTGCTAGTTTTCGCGACAACGCGTCTGGCCGCAACATTGGTTTGCCGAAATCGGTCATCACCGCTGGTCCAAGTTCCTGGTTCATCTCGATGAGTTCGGCATCCGAAGCCAACAATTTGGCGACAATGAAATGGGTGGCGGTTGTTCCAGTCGAGGGGAATCACGGGCGACCGACGGTGAACGGCCTGGTTTGTGTGAGCGATTACAAGACGGGCCTGCCTGTCGCCGTTCTCGATGGGAATTCCATCACTCTGATAAGGACAGCAGCGATTTCAGCAGCGGCAGCCGTCTATCTCGCGCCTGAGGCTCCCGCAAACATTGGCTTGATCGGCTGCGGGATGCAGGCGCTTAGCCACATTGATGCGTTTGTCGATCTGTTTCCGTCGCTTCGCAGAATCTATCTCTTAAGTCGGAGCGTCCGCTCTGCTGAGAGAACTGCAACTGTAGCATCCGAGAAACAACTCTATCCAATCATCGTCAAAGAGCCCGATACGCTGTTGAGTGAAAGTGACATCGTAATCACCATGGTTCCCCCTTCGCCCGGATTGAATTCGTTTTTGGACGCTCGATTGCTGCCGCCTTCGTCCTTTGTTTCGGCTGTGGATGGCGGCAGGAGTTGGCGGCCAGAAACGCTCACTTCTTTCGACAGATTTGTCACAGATAACTTGGAACAATATTCGTCACCAGTGGATGCATCAGGCCGATACGTCGAGTCGATAAAATTTCAGGACGACCTTGTGCATCTTGCTTCTTGTCCATCTCAGCCTGCTGCCCCATCCAGAGCCTTGTTCAGCTTCCGAGGTTTTGTCATCGCAGATCTGGCGTTGGCGCATTTGGCGCTCCAAAAAGCGCGAGCGCTTGGGATCGGAACGGTTTTGCCGCGATGAGAAGAGGCGGAGCGAAGGTGTTCCACGCTATCGTTGATGACGAATTCGCCCGGTCGAAGGACAGGAGGTGGAGGGACTGCTGCACCAGAACCTTAAACATCATCACCACGTGAAATGGCGGCCGCCCGTATCGTCCGCCTCTCGTGCCGGCCGAATGCGTCAGCGCGTTCGGCAGTGGCGCGGGGAAACCCTTGTGCACAATGGCGCGCAAAGAACGGCGTTACTTGCAGAAGGTCTGCGGATTCCCCTCAACTTCAATGAAACTTCTTCGCGGCTATTTAGAACAATATCCGTCTTGATAATACGTGGCTAATCCGCTGCCCTTGCGGACGCTTAATGGGAGGCGTGTTCATGAATAAACCGAGCTCAATAGTATCACCTTGCTCATTATTTTTCGGCACTGCTGACGCTGAAGGGCACGCCTGTAGCGGCCGCGACTAATTCGGTAGTTATCATTGCACGATACTCGCGAAGCGTAACAATGCGATGGAGCCGATAGGCGATCTTCAGCTGCCGCTGTCTCCCGCATCAGCGGTGAGACCGTTAGCCACCAAGCGCTCGCCCCCTTCGGAGAACTGCCTGGCCTGCCCCCTTGTACTCCCAAGGCACCGCGGCCCGCGCCGCACCGTTGAGCAAGGCAGGGGCCGAGCTGAACGTCGCAACGAAATCGATGACGTGACTTGGATGCTAGACCTGGTCCGCGACCGGCAGGTCCACACCGTGTTGGCAGCACCCATTTTAGAAGGCTTGCGAAGGCGTGGTCGTCACACACCGGATCGCCGATGACCAGTGTCACGCCCATGATCCTGGCGAAGGCATCCGACAGGCTTTCCTCTCGCGCGCTTCGCCTCCTCGAGGTCAATGCTCAATGAAACGGTCGCGGAAGCTGCGGTCCGCTATGACAGCGGTGCCCTCGCGCGGCGGCACCTGGCGGCTGACGGCGGCACAACCGTGCCTCGCAAGCGTCCCACACCGGTGATCGTGAGTGTCGAGGTCCTACCGAGCACGATCTGCATGTCCCGACCGGTGCCCGAAAACAAGGTCACCGAAGTCCGGCGGCGCGGCCGACGTGCGCATCATAGGCCCATTGCAGGACGATTGCGCCGCCCTTCGAATATCCCCATGTAGTCGTCGGAGCTAATGATCAACCCCGTCGTTTAGATCATGGTAGCACATGTGCGGCGGGCAGGCCATAATGGGATCACGCGACCAACGCCCAAACGGACCGGGACGCGGGAGGTCATTGCCGCAATGCCTTTAGGTGAATTATTTGTGCAGGCCACACGGCAAATGTCAGTAACGCCATCTCATCCGCGCTCATATCATAAGGCAGTACCGTGGCTTGCGTGCTCCGCGACGCTCTGATTGATACTGTCACGCTGAGAACATTCCCCCCAGACCGACCAATTGATCCATGTACTACCTATCTCGTGGAGGCAAACACGCATGAAGCCGCAAAGCGCCCCTTACTACAGCGTTGCATGTGGATGGAACGCGCTACTTCCCGCACGAATCCCTCAAATACAACCTCCGTCAACGAAACGGTTCGATGCGATTGTTGTTGGCGCAGGCTACACCGGCCTTGCGATTGCTCGTCGGCTTGCAGAGTTGCAGCCCGAGAAGGAGATTCTCGCAATCGAGGCCTCGGAGATCGGCGAGGGATTGCCGGGGCGGAACTCAGGCATCTTAGCTCCGACAGTCATCCAACCGCGAGCCAACGCTTTCGGCTCGGCCGACGACGATGCGGCGCGAAAATCGCGTATTGTTCTTGCTGGGCTCGATTGGCTGCGAGATGTTGTCAAAGCCAACAACATAGATTGCAATTGGAGCGAGGACACACCTCGCATTGTCGCTGTCGCCACCAAACAAGGAGAGAAGAAGGTACGCGGATCGCTCGATTCGTTAAGCAAGCGAGGTCTCCGTTATCGTGAGCATGACCGTAAGGACATTTTAGAACTTATCGGTACCGCCTATTATCAATACGGCTGTGAGACCCTCACTCAAGCCATGGTACAGCCCGCCGCGCTTATTCGCGGACTCGCTGATACACTTCCCGGTAATGTTACTTTGTTGGAAAGCACGGCAGTCGAGAAAATCGAAGGGACCGCACCTTTTCAAGTTCTTACAGAGCGCGACAGATTCGTCGGCGAAAAGGTGTTCGTGGCGAATAATGCACACGCCAGGTCATTGGGGATCGCGCTTGATAGGATAGTGCTCGTCCACACCTACGGAGCGCTAACCCCCGAGTTGGACGATGGTGAGCTCGACCGTCTTGGCAGTTTGCCTGAGTGGGCAATACTCCCGCCCACTGCTATGGGGACCACCACGAGAAAGTGGAAGCGCCGTTTTCTTATTCGCGGTGGTCACTCTTACGAGCGGGAGACCAGGATCGATAAGGTTCGTTCACTTTTGTCCACGTTGTATCGAAACCGATACTCAGCGATGCGGTCCTATGAGTTTGAACACGTTTGGGGCGGCGGTGTGGGTATTACTTCAAACCGTGAAAGTTATTTCGGCGAGTTCAAGCCAGGGCTGTTTGTTTCGGCCGGATGTCAGGGCGCGGGCGTATTGCGCGGAAGCATTCATGGAAAGCTCCTGGCGGAGCTGGCGTGTGATTCCCAATCGTCACTCTTGACAGACCGCCTGAAGTTGAGTGAGCCCAACTGGATTCCTTCAGAGCCATTTCGTGGAGTTGGCGCGGTGGCCAAGATGGCTTGGGGACAGTGGCAAGCAGGGCGGGAATTTTAGGCACACCCACCGAAGCTCGCCGAGCGAATGCCCACCTCCGAACCTGGCAATACCGACACAACGTGCTCGTTGAGCGCTCGGCCAAGTGGACTGTCAGAATGCTCGCTCTGCAGCGAATTCCTCGACGACGGGCACCAAGTCGCAGCAGGACATCCCGCGTGCGAACCATTCCTGTCTGTACGATCGTGAGCACGCGCAGCTTAGTACCCATACGACGAAGCTTTCAATTACCCACAAATGCTTGATTCGATGGCGGCAGTCCTGATCGAAAAATCTTGAATCGGATGAATCGCTTGTGATTCATTGTCGGGCACCTGAATCGCGACGGTGAGGTGCCTTGATGTGTTCAAGCGGAGCGGCGTGTCGTTGCTCGGCCGGCCCGGATGATGGTGATGAAAGTGCCGTCGAACATTGGACGGAGCGCGAGATCGACAAGACAGCGTTCAAGGATGCCCGTCTCGGTCAACGATTTAGCGAGCTGCTGAAGCAAATTGGTGACGGCATGGGCGGGAGCATACCGTTCGCGTGCCAGGATTGGGCGAACACGAAGGCGGCCTACCGCTTTTTCGCCAACGAGCGCGTGGAGGAGGCCAACATCCTCAGCGGTCACTTCGCCGCCACGCGCGCGCGTTACGATGGTTGTAGAGGCCCGATCCTCCTTATTCAGGACACGACGGAATTCTCCTACCAGCGCGCGAACACGAGCGCTATTGGCCTGACCAAGAGCGTCAACAGCGGCCGGGACAAGGACGGCCGTTGGCGCCATCACACGGTCTGCGGAATGCTGATGCATTCCAGTCTCGCCGTGACTGTCGAGGGCCTGCTGCTGGGATTGGCGGCGGTGAAGTTCTGGACACGGAAAAAGTTCAAAGGCACGGCGCAGATCAAGAAGAAGATTAACCCGACCCGCGTTCCGATCGAGAAGAAGGAAAGCGTTCGCTGGCTCGACAATCTCAGGCAATCAATCGAGCGGCTCGGACAGCCGGAGCGTTGCATTCATATCGGTGACCGCGAAAGTGACATCTACGAATTGTCTTGCCTAACGCAGGACCTTGGCGTCTCACTTCCTTGTCGCGCCTACGTTGATTGGCTGGCAGGCGATGGCGGTCATACGATTGCGACCGAGATGGAAGAGACCAGCGTCAAAGGCTTGCATTACATCGACGTGCGCAACGACAAGGGTGAGACGACGAAGGTCGCGCTGGAGATCAAGTTCAAGCGGATTGCGGTCTTGCCTCCCATCGGCAAGCAGAAACGTTATCCAGCCCTCGACCTGACGATAATCCATGCGACCGAGCGCGGTACGCCAAAGGGCCGTAAACCGATTGAGTGGAAGCTCATCGTCTTTCAATTACCCACATTTCCAGCAGCTGCGATCTCGGCGCCGAGTTCGATATCTGTGAATCTCGAGAGGCCGCGCCAGATGACAACATTTCTAGGCGGCGCATCGCCCGCCCTAGCCAGGTAGCCACCCAATCGTGCAAGTTTGGTAAGATAGAATGCAAGGGTTCCAGGGCGACATCGTCGATGGCTCGCGCCGCTGATGAGTCGATCGAGCAATGCGATCTCGGTGTCCGTCAATGCGAGCTTCGGTGACGCGTCTGGGGCGATGCGATTGAGCATGGTGAGCCAGAGGACGCGCCAACTGAGAATGCAGAAGGGACGTCGGCGAGCCAGGCCTCGGGATCGACGTCATTCAGGCGACAGGTCGTGATCATCGTCAGCATGATGGCGGCGCGGTCGGCACCGCGCATGCTCCCGGCGAAGGTCCAGTTGCGCCTTCCCAGGGCGATGCCGCGCAACGCTCTTTCGGCGGCGTTGTTGCTGAGGCAGATCCTGCCATCGTCGAGGAAGCGGGCAAAGTCGGCCCAGCGCCTGAGCATGTAATTCATGGGCTTCAGGACCTCGGAGGAGCGCGAGAGGGTTTCTCGCTCGCGGAGTAGCCAGTCGTGCATGTCGTCGAGCAGCGGCTACTTCTTTCCTGGCGCACAATACGCCGCTCGTCAGCGCTGCGGCCGTTGATAGCGCGCTCGATCTCGAACAGGGCGTCAAGACGCCTGACCGCCTCCAGCGCGATCGGGGAGACCGGTTTGCCTTTCTGTCCGTCCCGAGCGGTTTTCTCAATGTCGGCCAGCTCGAAGAAGCCCCGCCGCGCATGGGCGAAGCAAAATGCCGGCGTGATCGGCATCGCTTTCCTTTGCGGGTCGAACAACGGCTCGAAGCCGCTATAGCAATCGGCTTGCAGGATGCCGGCGAAGGCGGCCAGATGCTTCTGGGGATGCTCGCCCCGTCGATCGCTCGAGGCGTAATAGACCGCAGCCGACGGCGCCGGCCCACCGTAGGGCTGGTCATCCCGCACATAGGTCCAGATCCGGCCGGTCGTGCACTTGCCCTTCGCCAAGATACGGATGGTGGTGTCGTCGCCATGAAGGCGCTCGGCTGCGAGTACATGACACTCTATCTGCTGAAAGAGCGGCATGACAGCGAAGGTTCCGTGGCCGACCTGGTCAGCGAGCGTCGACAACGGCAGGTCGATCCTCTCGGCCTTAAAGCGCGCGCTCTGACGATTGAGCGGGATATGCATGCCGAACTTGTCGAACAGGATCGTCGCCAGAAATTGCGGACCGATGAAGCCGCGCGGCGTGGCATGGAACGGTGCCGGCGGCTGGCTGATCTTCTCGCAATCGCGGCAGGTGAACTTTTCCCGCACCTTCTCGATTAGCTTGAACCGGCGCGGGATCTCCTCCAGCGTCTCGGTCACATCCTCGCCCAGCTTCGCTAGACGCGATCCGCCGCAGCAGGCGCAGCTCTTCTGGGGGTCCGATAACGACGCGCTCGCGTTCGATGTCGTCCGGCCAGGGCTTGCGTACTGGCCGCTTGCGCGTAAAGGCGCGCACGCTCTGGGTTTTCGCCGCGGCGGCCCGCGCGGCAAGCTCATCCTCGCTCGCTGTGGTGGCGAGTTCTTCGAGCTCAAATTCCAATTGTTCGATCAGCCGCGCCGTGCGCTCGGAGCGCTGACCGTACAGTTCGCGCTTGAGTTTCTCGATCCGCAACTCGAGATGCCCGATCAGCGCCTCGTTATCCGACAGCTCCGCCTGCGCCCTGGCAGCCATCGCTTCGGCTCGCAGCCGGGCCTCACGCTCGGCTTGCAGCGCTGCCAGGGCACTGACAAGGTCCGACGGAAGGTCGTCCGGCTTCGATATCATGAAGCCATTGAATCAGATCAAGCAGCAAATTCAAACCAAAAACGGCTATCCGATCCGCGTCGGACGCTGGGTTTCTTGCGGGTTGCGCCAATCGATTCCGGACAACAAGTAGCTCATCTGAGCCGGCGAGATCGTCACAGCTTCGCCCGCAACCGATGGCCAGACGAACCTTCCTCTCTCGAGTCTCTTGGTGAACAGGCATGCTCCCTGGCCATCGTGCCAGATCACCTTCACAAGATCGCTTCGGCGACCGCGGAAGACGAACAGATGACCGCTGAGCGGGTCCTTGCGCAGCACCTCCTGCACCTGGAGTGCCAACGACGGAAAGCCTCGGCGCATGTCCGTATAGCCTGTCGCGAGCCACACTCGCGCGCCCGTGGGAACTGGGATCATCGGCGGACCAAAGCATCGAGAACACGACGTAGCGCGTCTCCATCAACGTCGCCATCGACCCGGATGCGGTGCCCGGTACCAAGATCAATCTCGATGATGCCCTGGCTCTTCCGTCGACGCGCCGCCGTCGTCGTCAATGGCGCTTCGGCCACTTCCCGCGGCGGCACAGACGACCCAATCTCGACCGGCACGAACGGCGCTATACTCGCTTCAGCGTGCTTGCAAAGCTCCTTGCGCCACCTGAACAACTGGCTCACATGAAGCCCGGCCATGCGAGCCACCTCGGAAACACTGGCGCCGGGCTCGAGCGATGCTGCAACAAGCCGTTCTTTCTCATCCTGCGACCACCGGCGCCGCCGCTCGACCGATGTGATCACCTCCGCCCTCGAAATCGTCATAGCGCTTCTCCTAGGATTACCCCTAGGACCTGCAGCGATCGCGTTTGTCAAACAAGGCGGCCTTTGGCGGAGGGATACGAACTATCTCTCGCACCGGCCAGAGCTAAATCCTGGCCAGCTCATGGTCCGACTTCAAGTCGTCCTAGGCTCAACTCGAGTGTTGTTCACGAACGACCCAGATAGCGACTGAGGGTGAGCAGGCTATTCCATATTACCGTCGCAAACCCCTCCGCCTTTGGCAGTTTAGGCGGCACTTGCGTTTACCTAGTCGATAAGCGCCAATGTGGGTCCACCCGAGATGCCGGGACAGCATTCGACCGAAAGGTCCCCTGGCAAAAGGGGATCGATCGAGCAAACCATAATCAATATTGTACAAGTCTAATTCTCCCTCCATTGTTAATCCTAAGCGGTAACATAATTCATCCAGGGCAGCCGCGCTTCGGCACTGACGCGCCGTCCGAAAATCGACGCAACTACCGGTCAACAAACCTGTTCGTATCAGATTCGCCAGCACTGAAAACCAAGCCCGTTGCGGCCGAAACGACAGCGCGTGACGAGTCACCGCCAGGAATGTAAAGAGGCTTAGCGGATTCGTGCACGAAGCAACGAACATGCCTGTCGGCTTCAGTAGCGACAGCGAACGCTGGATAAAAGCAGATTGATCCTCGACATAGGGCAAGACGCCGATGGCAGTAATGAGATCAAAGGGTCCTCCAAACGGCAAAGATTGAGGCGCGCACACCTGGAAGCGTTGCTCCGGAGCATCGAGGACTCCGCGCGCGGCTTGGATTGCCATTCCGATTTGTAGTGACGACAGATCAGCTCCGTGTACATCAAATCCACGTCTCGCGAGATGAAAGCAGAGCTGCCCTGCTCCGCATCCGATATCCAGCATTCGACCCGGCGAGACATGACGCGATACGAGCTCCGCGACCAGAGCAGCGCGCCGAGCAAAAAAGGAATTCGGGTCGCGGGCGCCCCTAGCAAATTGCTCGGCGCGATCATTCCAGAATTGGATGGGGTCGCTCATCTTGGTGCTTCTGCTCCTCAAACGGTCAGTCATAGATCTGCATAGCTGCGACCAGTTGAGCAAGGTCAAATCAGGTCGGGAAGAAAACTAATGGTGACGATTCTGCTTCTGTCGAGCAAGCGAGCTTTCCTCCCAGCCTCGCGCAGTTATCGTTGTCAGAGATCGTTCTCTAGAGCACTGTATTGCCCGCGTCATAGCGCAATTGTCTTCCAATCGAGTGTGGCGCCTTTGACAGGCCCCTAAGCGCCGGCCTGCACCCACCGGATGTTCTTGTAGGCCCGATTTCCGCCACGTAGTCGATTTTCAGTTCGGCGGGCCGCGGCGAAGCTCAGGATCGGGCCCGGCGCCTTCGCGTGTGTGATGAAGCCAGTGGAATCGGACTTGCTATGCTCGCGAATGATCGGGATTTTGTGACTCCTCTCGGCCAGTGCCGCTAATGCTCGTTTTTGAAGAGCTCGATTTGTCGACTCGCCCCTTGCCATGGAGAGACTTTTATCTCACTGAAGGCATATTGTTGTTCTCCATCAAGGCATTGCAATGTTGTGCGGCTGTTCCGCACGTTCGTTTCTCTTTCAGGCGTGGGCACAGGGCTTAAAGAATGAGAGCATGGTCCGGGTTTAGCTTCTTAATGCACTCACCGCTCACTCGCTATTGCCGCCACTCTCAGTAGCAACGACCGTGCCAGCGCGTTCAAGCACGTTAAGCTTCTGATTTGCTTTGGCAAGCGTTCGGACGCCGCAAGCGGCGACTGGTTTTTTCGACCGACAGCTGTTGTAGCGCTGTCAGACACCGAACAAAGATCAGCAGTCCGTTGGCGCGCAAAAGACCATCGTCTGTGGCAATTGTCGCGACGGCTGCCGAAGTGAGATCTCCCTCCTTTTCTTGCCAGTCATTCGATTTCGGCGTGGAAGGAACCGAGCTCCTGTCCGCGCTGGCGCTGCTCTTGGGAGCGAACTGCGTAGCGCGCGAAAGCGGCTGCACGACTCCGGCCTTGACCTTGCCTGGCGGGCCTTCGATCTTGCGGTGGATGTGTTGGAGTCCCGCCGCGCGCGCAATTGCCCGTCGGCGACGCTTAAACTGTTTATCATCGCCGCATGCTGCTTGGCAGAATGGCACTGCCGCCGGCCGCACATAAGGCGTGGAACCCTAGAGAGTGCGCTTCGCGGGCTGGGCTCACGAACATTCGGCGCTCAGGCGTGCCCGGGCACGCGAGGACTGTATTCATTAAAACGTAAGCGGGGAGGAACCTAGCGCGCGTTCTTGCTGGGGACCTCAGCCTAGCACTGGTTCTAGCGTCGGGCGCGGCGCGGCGACCGGAGCAGACACGCCAACGCAGGGCATCCTGTCGCTTTTGGCTTTCATGAATCCGGCTTTTGCCGCGGGGGGCGACCAGCGAATTCGGCGGCGTGCGGCTGGAGCTTGCGTGCTGCGTGTTTTTGTCGCGACTTGTTTGTGCAATCTATCAAGAGAAAAGCTGTAGGGCACATGCGAGCGGCACGGCGCGCATCGCTCGTTCGGTGTTCAAGATCAACACCACCATCGATCTCGGGAAGATGCGGCGTTGAATCAAGACTTATATGCGCTGGATCACAGGCCCGCCACCACCTTCCGCTAATCGCAAACCACCCGCATATCGAAGCCTGGTAGGAAGCGTCGCGCTTGCGGTGTCGATGGGCTCGCGCCGCCTGGCAGCTGACATCCGGGAGTATCATACGGCAGGAAAAAATGGAGTTCCTCGATGGGAGTGTTATCGCATCTGCGGAGCCTCGAGATCGGTAGCTCGGCCGCGACCAGCTATTGCGCGCGGTTGCCGATTTCGGCGCCGATGTTCAGAAAGTCGAGCCGCCAAAAGGAGATCCACTCCGCCGCACCGGCCCATTCACGCGTGGTGGCCAGAGCGCGTGGTTCGCATTCCTTAACTTCAACAAGTCAAGCCTGATTATTGACGCCAACGACCCGAGCGCGAACATACGGCTGACGGCACTGATCGACGATTGCAACATTTGATAGATGGCCGCGGTATTGACCCCGCAGATTGTCCGTCCATCAATCTCGCAGCAATCCGGCAACGGCGTCCGGCGTTGATTTACATCGAAGCGAGCTGGTTTGGGCGCGAGGGGCCCTACGCAGGATTCGTCGCAATCGATTCGACCGTCCGCGCGCTCGCCGGCCTCATCAAGCTGGCTGGACCGACCGAGGGCCCGCCATTGCACGCTCCGGATTTCCAGACCGGTATCTTAGCCGGTCTATGGGGCTTCATCGCCGCGGCATCGTCGGCGGCTGCGGGAATACAGCAAGGCTCGAAAAGATGGTCGTGGTCGCTCAGTATTTTTGAATCGAGCCTCGCTCTCAGCGAGTATCAGATATTCGAGGCATATGAGCGCGGTGATGTGAAGCGGCTTGTAGCGGGGGCCGATATCGTCGTCGATAATTACTCGGCTGATGTACTACCGAAGCTGGGGGCTTGGCTACGACGTTCTCAGTACGCTCAACCCTCGCCTTATCATGATGTCGATGTCTGCCTTTGGAAGGAATAGCGTCCGTCGCAATTGCCGGACCTACGGCTCGACCCTCGAGCAAGGCTCTTGACTACGGAGCGTGATCGGAAAGGCCGACGGCCCACCCGTGATGAGCCACATCGCGTTCGGGGATGCCGTCGCCGGGTTGAATGGCTGCGCTGCAGTCCTGGTTGCACTGATTCACGCCCGCACTGCCGGGCAGGGACAGTTCATTGATCTTGCGCAAATCGAATGCATGCTGCCGTTCGTGGCGCCCTGGATCACTATCCATTCGATCGACGGTGCGCCGCCGAAAACATATGGCAACCGACATCCGCAGTTCGTGCCGCATGGCTGTTTCAGGTGCGCGGGTGCGGACAACTGGATCGTGGTAACCGCGACGGATGCGGACATGTGGCCGAGGCTTGCCGTCCTCATCGGTCGACCAGACCGGGCCACGGACGCATCGCTGCAATCTGCCGAAGTGCGCCGTGGCATCGAAGATTTAATCGAGAGAGAAATCGAAGACTGGACGCTCACCCGCGATGCTGATCAGGCGATGTTCGAGTTGCAGGCGGTAGCGGTTGCTGCAGGAGTAGCCCGCTTACCAATTGACGTGCTAAAGAACCGGCATCTCGGCTCTCGCTCGCTTCTGCAGGAAGTCGAACGCGCTTTAATTGGCTTGCATCCGCAGCCGTCGATACCAATTCAGGAAGGTGAGGGACCCTGTGCAATCCGCATCTCGGCCCCGACGCTGGGACAACGTAACAGAGAGATCCTATCATGACTTCTCGGGCTTTCCGACGCAGAGATCGCGGATTTGGCGAGGGAGGGGATCATCGGAACCGTGATGCTTTCCGAACGAGAGCTCGCAAAAAAAGGAAGGCGTCCTAGGATTAACAAATCGACGATAGTCATCTGGAACGGAAGTTCGTGACATTGTATGATGGATGGAATCTCTGTAGAGGAGAGCGCTTGTGGCGAATACAGGTTAGAGGCCGGCCAATCGAACCGTTGGTGCTGAGTGCGCAATGAGCGAGCATGTGTGGAGAGGGAGGTTTGTCGTGTGGCCCGGTCACTATCTGAGCGGTACCGAGTGAGCCTACGGTGTGCAGATGGCTTGCCAAGCAAGTCTGTGGCTGCCGAATTTGGCATCCATGAACACACCGTTGGCAAGTGGCGCCGCCGATCCTTTAAGGATCCCTGTGATGGCCTGCTTGACGAGGCCCGACCTGGCCGCCCTCGAACCATCAACGACGATCAGGTTGCTGAGGTAATCGAGCGGACATTACGTACAACGCCGCCCGACGCGATGTACTGGTCAATCCGCTCCATGGCTGCGGAAACTGGCTTTTCTCAAACTACGATCCGCCGAATGTGGACGACATTCGACTTGCACCGCACCGCAGCAGGACACTTAAACTGCCGAGCGATCCACTATTCGTCGACAAGGTGCGCGATATTGTGGGCTTGACCTGTCCCCACCGAAGCGTCGCGCGCACAGCTACGTGCAGCATGGTAAGAATACTATTTGCCGCGCTCGATGTCTTCCGGGTTTATCATTGGCCAATAGTACAAGCGCCAATCGAGCGGTCGAGTTCTTGAAGTTCAAAGAGGTCGACGCTCAAATCCCTGAGGGGCTCGATGTCCATATCGTCATGGACAACCACGTCACCCACAAGACACCCCATATCAAAGCGTGGCTGGCTCGACGGCCGCACGATCATATTCACTTCACGCAGACTTCTGCGTCATGAACCAATCAGATTGAGCGCTGGTTCACTGAGCTCAACAGAAAGGCAATCCAGCGACGTGTTCACACCTCCGTCAGGCCGCTCGAGGCCGACATGCGTACCTTCATCGAACTGCACAACAACGACCCGAAGCCCTCAATGGACGACCAGATCTTGGCTTCTGTCAAACGCTTCTGTCACAAAACTCAGCAGACATTATGTCGCGAACTTTAGATTCAGGTGACTAGGGCCCAGATTGATAAACGCTCAAGCTTAGCGGATCGGCCGGCCCAGTGGTCGGAGGCGGAGACTCTTAGTGGCGCCAGAGTGGACGGCGCAGCGGCGCTCCACTGCATGGGGTTGATCGGCGCGAAAGGCTGATCGTCGGGCCGTCCTTGCTCCGACATCGCGCCGACCGCCTGATGGCTCTCTTTGCTTGGCGCGCCTGAAAGGCTGATACGAGACGACGCCGTTTTCATAATCAAAGTCGCTATTCTCACCAGAGTAGATAGTCTCTCGATCCATGGTTACTGTATATGGTCAGTCAGCAACTCGCCGTACAGGCTATCATGCAGCTAATCTGAGAGGCACTAGCAGATCGGAGACACAAGCAGCTCCCACGTGACGATACGCCCCGAAACGCCGTAGCGGTTATGGCGATCC
Organism: Bradyrhizobium sp. Rc2d; assembly: GCF_900099855.1. Classification (NCBI taxonomy): domain Bacteria; kingdom Pseudomonadati; phylum Pseudomonadota; class Alphaproteobacteria; order Hyphomicrobiales; family Nitrobacteraceae; genus Bradyrhizobium; species Bradyrhizobium sp. Rc2d. Next base: position 16,029 of record NZ_FNCU01000075.1, read on the forward strand.
ACGCGCGAGCCGCGCCCGCCAGAAAACTCGCTATCACCGGCGCTGCAAGATACATGGACGCACCGAGCTAATGTCGTGAGTTGAGAGCATAAGCTGACCGTCGGCGGTTCGGCGCAAGGGGCAGTCAGTCTCTCTTACATCCTATTTTCAGGTTTAGGTAATCGCCGCGATGTTCAAGTTTGTTAGATTGTCACTCCAGAGAAACGCTCCGCACTCCAGGACAACCCGCCGATTGCCAGGGCCCGAAAGTCGTTGCAATGCGACAGGTGATGCTCGGCTCACTCAGCAAAAATGGCAGAGGATACTGTGAAAAAGGAGATTGCAGGTTCTAACACCGCGGCTGGAGTTCCGCGCGTTGGGTGGCGGTCCAGGGAAAGCTTTACCCGGGCGCAGCTGGTTTTCCCTGATGGAACCTCACGAGTAACCATCGAGCGAGATCCGACACCGCTCTATATCGAGAGTGGTTGGGCAGCCATCTATTCGACGTCGATGGCCGCCGGTTTATCGACCTCAATTGCAACTTCACGACGTTGATCCATGGTCATGCCTTCGCCCCGGTCGTGGAGGCACTCACCAATCAGCTCCAGCGCGGCAGCTGTTTCGCAAATCCGACAGAGAGCGAGATCGAACTCGCCGAGCTACTTTGTGGCCGGATCCCGGAGGTTGATCGTGGTCGGTTCGTCAACACAGGAACTGAGGCTGTGCTGTTTGCGATCAAGGCTGCACGGGCTTTCACCGGACGTTCGAAAATCGCCAAGTTCGAGGGCGCCTATCACGGCGCCTATGACTGGGTCGAAGTCAGCCGATCGGCGAAACCGGACAATTGGGGTGACCACATGGCACCCAAGTCTACGGCCTTCTATCGTGGGATGCCCGCGAGCGTGCTCGATGAAGTAGTTGTGCTCCGCTTCAACGATGTCGAAGGCGTACACCGATTGATGTCGTTGCATGTGCACGAGCTTGCCGCCGTCGTTTTGGATCCGGTGCCAAGCCGCGCTGGTCTAGTTGCGCCGAAGCCCCAATTCATTTCTGCCGTGCAGGAGTCTGCCCGTACTAACGGCATTCTGGTGGTTGCTGACGAGGTCCTGAATCTTAGGCAGAGTTTCGAGGGTGCTTTCCCTCGTTACGGCCTTGTTCCGGACCTCCTTGCGATGGGCAAGATCATCGGCGGCGGTTTGCCGATTGGAGCTATCGGCGGCCGCGCGGACATTATGAAAGTCTTCGATGCTTCAGCGGGGCGGCCGCTGCTTCCGCAAGGCGGTACATTTTCCGCCAATCCTCTTTCCATGACAGCGGGGCTGGCCTCGATGCGGCATCTAGACCGTGCGGATTTTGCACATCTGGAGATCCTTGGAGACATTGTCCGGAAGGGGATCGGCCGGGCCATTACAAAACGGAGCGCGCCGCTGTGTGTGACCGGAGCCGCCTCACTCTTTCGCATCCATCCGTTGGCACAAGCCCCGAATGACTATCGCGAGATCTATCCCACGCCTGCCGGAGCCACTCTAATGAATGGGCTCACGCGTTTCTTTTGCGGAGAACGGCATAATCCTGCCGCATAGCACCGCTGCTTCGATCTCGACGCCGATGATGCGCGCTGACGCCGAATTCATCGTCGATGTGTTCGCAGGCTTTATTGAGGGCCATCAAGATATGCTCGACGCGGTGCAGATACGCAAGTGAACGAAGTAACCGCTGAGCAACGTATCGCCCGTGCTTTGCCTGCCACTCGGTTTGGGTCGCGATCAGCCGCCGATTAGCTCGAGCAGACCGGCAGCATTGCTCCGAGCCAGGGCTCTCACAAGCGATTTCGATTAAACAAGTGGTCTGGTTGTTCAATCATAGTTGATTTGGCATTATTTGATCGAACGATGTGAAGCGAAAGCCCTCCTTTGTGCCGCCCTTTCTGAAGGAACTGCGAATCAATATCGATAGCGATCGCTCTTGTAACGACCTTCCGGATTGACGCCGATATAGTCGGCCTGCGCCTTGCAGACCCAGCGGATGTCGGCACCGAGCGCGGCGAGCGTCTCGACCAGGACCGCGGTCTGGATCGTCATGTGCAGCGAGCCGGCGATGCGCGCGCCCTCAGCGGCTGCTTCGGGCCGAACTCCTCGCGGGTGGCCATCAGGCCGGCATCTCGGTCTCGGCGAGCGAGATCTCCTTACGACCGAAATCGGCCAGCGAAATGTCCTTGACGATGTAATCGGTGAAGCCGGGCTTCGCGTTCATGTCTGTTTCCTAATCGGTGAATCTGGCGTGTCAGTAACAAAGCAAGCTGAACGCTTTGTGGCAGAGTTTTCTCCCTCTCCCCGTTCTTATGGGGAGAGGGCTGGGGTGAGGGGCTCTATCCGCGCACTGAGCCCGCGGAGAGTCCCGTCACCGGCCGCTTCGCGGCGACCTCTCCCCGCAAGCGGGGCGAGGTAAGAGCATCAGACCGCGCGCTTGAACGGCTCGACGAGGTCGGTCTTCTCCCAGGAGAAGCCGCCCTCATTGTCCGGCGTACGGCCGAAATGGCCATAGGACGAGGTGCGCGCATAGATCGGTCGGTTGAGGTCGAGATGGCTGCGGATGCCGCGCGGCGTCAGATCCATCACCTCGGCCGCGGCCTTCTCGAGCTTGTCCTCGGAGACCTTACCGGTGCCGTGCGTGTCAATGTAGATCGACAGCGGCCGCGCCACGCCGATGGCGTAAGCGTGCTGCAGCGTGCAGCGGTCGGCGAGGCCGCGGCCACGATGTTCTTGGCGAGATAGCGCGCTGCGTAAGCGGCCGAACGGTCGACCTTGGTCGGGTCCTTGCTGGAGAACGCGCCGCCGCCATGCGGGGCTGCACCGCCATAGGTGTCGACGATGATCTTGCGGCCGGTGAGGCCAGTGTCGCCGTCGGGACTGCCGATGTAGAACTTGCCGGTCGGGTTGATGTGCCAGATGGTCTTGCCGTTGATCCAGTCCTTCGGCAGCGCCTCAGCACATAGGGCTCGACGATGTCGCGAATCTGCTTGGACGAGTATCCTCGACCAGATGCTGGTGCGAGACCACGATCTCGCGCACGCTGACCGGCTTGCCGTTCTCGTACTGCACGGTGACCTGGCTCTTGGAGTCAGGACCCAAGATCTTCTCGCGGCCGGAATGGCGCGCTTCGGAGATCAGCCGCAGGATCTTGTGGCCGTAGAAGATCGGCGCCGGCATCAGGTCGGGCGTTTCATTGGTGGCGTAGCCGAACATGATGTTCTGGTCCCCCCGCCCTCTTCCTTGACCTCGCCCGGCTGCAGCGCATCGACGCCCTGCGCGATGTCGGCCGACTGCGGATGCAGGAGGATCTCGATATCCGCGGTCTTCCAGTGAAAATCTTCCTGCTCGTAGCCGATGTCCTTGATCGCGCCGCGCGCGACGCTCTCGATCTGCTCGTTGGTGACCGATGCGGGACCACGGGTCTCGCCCGCGATCACGACCTTGTTGGTGGTCGCAATCGTTTCGCAGGCAGCGCGGATCTGCCACGGGTCAACGCCGCCACGGACTCGCTGGTGAAGAGATAGGACGCGCGCATCAAAGTAACCCCTTGTTCCGCCGCTCGCCGGCGGTCGTTTGCGATGTTTAAGCCTTGGATGATGTCAATCACGCCGGCGCGAGATGACGTAGGATTCGTTGTAAAACCAGAGTCCGTGTCCTTGCGCAGTACGTCCCTGGCGGCATCCAGAGTGCGGCCGTTTTGAGTCGTTTCGGTTAATCGGTCGTCCTCAATCTTTTGCTGAAGGTCGGCGCCGGAGGGGCGCGGAGGGGGCGTATAGGCTGCTCCACGATCCGAGCATAGCCCGCGCAGCGGGAGGAAAACGCGCGCTCTCGCGTCGCGACGGAGACACGACGAGAGAAGGCCTTAGGTGTCGTTTAGGCTGAGCGGGGCCAGAATACAAAGTCGAAACCAAAGGGCTGTAGGCATGCTCGTCAGGATTTCTGAAACTGCATCGGCGCATCCTGAATCAATCGAACGGCTTTCATCGAAAACTACTGGCGCAAAGAAGATGCGAGCAGCCTTTGCTGCGGCGGGAGCTTCCTCGATCATCCAGCAATTTGCGTGCCGTGGGCGGAATCCGTTGCGCAGCTTGCCTGACAAGAGAAAACACGGCCGCTAGCAGCCTGTCCTTGGCGTGACGCTGCGGGGTGTCGGATTTCGGAGATCGTCTTCACCGAAACGGCCCGCACGCTGAAATGCTGGCTTTTGTAAAGCAGGTCGCCTCTCGAGCCTGAACGTTGCTTGATAATGGCGGTCCTATGGCGACACACGGCCGAGGCATTCGGCATCAGTGCATCATACATCATCATGCGTTTTGAGATGCGGTGTTGCCTCGGCCCCGGCCGTGATGGTGTTTTTCGAGCATTGTACGTTCTCGGCAATACCGCTCACGAGTTTGGTTGGGCAGTGCGGCGCGCCGCGCCCGAAAAGGCATGTTCTACTGGTCGCCTGAAAGGTGAAGCTGCTCGGCGCGTTCATTGAGACGATCACCCCCCTATAGCTCTCATGCCCATGCTCGACCCGACCCCGCCCCTCAGTTAACTGCCGTTCGAATGTTGTGGCTTTTTGAGAGCAAGATATAGCAATCAGGCAGCGTATTACAGCTCCGTCGGTTTTGTCAGGTCCGCGACACTACACAGTTGAAGAAAAATCCCCACACCTTTCTTCGTCGCTCAGCGAATTGGCATGACGTTTGCTCGGTGACGCGAGTTGCCGAACGGCATCGATGTCGCGACTCGGGACCGATGGAACGAGGCAAGGAAGTCAAATGTCAGGTCTGCGTCAGATAGGGCTATTCGGCTGGGGCGGCATCAGCAAATCCAACGCTTCGCATAATGCGCTCGCAGCCCTTATCGACGTCGGATACAAGATCCCGATCCTCGACAGCGACACCCATGCTCACTCGCCTGATACCGAACTCAAAGGTGCAGGACACGGCACTGCACCCGGCAAAGAAAGCTCTCCTGCAAAAGCTCGGGCCCGAGAAGATGCTGCTTCAGTTCGTTTTGAAGCTCAATCTGCGTTGCAGACAGGAGGAGCTGAGCCGAAGCGCCGCAGATGCGGGCTTGCTGGTCACGATATGATTGAGAAGTCTTCGCGAGGCTATCTTGTCGACCAGCCTTCGATTTCTGATGAAATGCTTGGCCGACGCTCGGCGGCGATTGCTGAATTGTTCGAGGGGCCCGGGCCTCAGCCGTTTCGATCTCTTGCGCTTCAGGCTCGGAGGTAAAAGCGAGACGAGCCGCATCGCCGCTTTGATCATGACCATGCAGAGGTCATTCACATGAGCCGGGGCATTGAATCGAGCAGTGCGTCTCACGAAAACGAGCTCGCTGTCAAACTCTTCCAGTTTGGCGTCGAACCGATCCTTAACTGCGCTGGCCTGCATCGCTTGTACGAGCAGCTGCAACCCAACCTGAGCCGTACTCGCCGCAATGAAAGCCACGAGCAAAGCGTTCGTTGATCTGAATGAACCGGCGGAAGCGCCATTGGGCAAGCGGCAATTTGGGCAACCAAGTTGGCACGGCGGATGCACGCTAACACGTCAACGAGGTGATCGAGCATGAAATCCAGGCTGCCAAGAGGCCGTCCGCTGAAAGTTTCGCCAGAAGTAGTCGGCCCGGAACGGGGCGATCACTATGCCTTCGAATTGCGGCCTTCAATTCAGGAAGTCGAACATATAGTAACGTCGTTTGCGGTAGGCAGAGGCGCGACCCGACTTGTCGCGCCTGGGGCGCATGCGCATCGTCGGGAGCTGTGTGCTGCAGCTCATCGTGTTCCATCGGACGAACACGAGGTAAACACTCACGAAAGCCTACGGCCGCGCGGATTCTACCTAATGACATTCTGCTTCGATATTGAGGCTAGTAATCCTTCCCATCTAAATCGAAGGTCGGATCCCGACACGTCACGGGGACGGCAGATCATTCAGTTGTTCTGTTGAGCATATGTGTCCCGGTAGTGATCCTTGTCTAGCCTTCAAAAACCTATGAAACGCCAGAACAGACCGCCTACGACGAGAACCGATTCACGGAGCAGGCTAGCGAACATCCCTAAGGATGATAGGCTTGTTACCGCCGCATTGGGCGGCTTCGAAATCGTCAGCTACGGCACACTCTACTATTGCGTCGCTGTTGTTGCCAACGAGGTGGCCGATGATCTCACGGTTACTAATGAATGGATATTCGCTTGCTTTTCCTTCGCTCTATTTGCGAGTGCGCTGGTATCGTTGATAGCCGGTCGTATCATGGATCGATACGGTGCCGGCCGAACAATGAAAATTGCCTCAGTTGCGGGCGCCATCAGCCTGGGTATAGCGGCGACTTCTTGGAATGCGGCCGTATTCGCCATCGCGCTATTCGGGATGCAAATAGCGTCTACCTTTCTGTTCTGCGAGGCCGCATTCGTGTTCTTGGTGCAGCGAGATGTAGCCCGTGCAAAGGCGCAGATAACTCTATTGACACTGATCGTTGGGTTCTCGTCAACATTGTTCTGGCCGCTCACCTCCTTTCTGCTCACTTTAATAACCTGGAGAGAAGTCCTTGGGATTTATGCGGTTTGTGATGTCCTCATTGCCCTGCCCTTAATAGTATGGGTTCTTCGCAGCCCGTCTGTGGGTGCTAGAGATCGGATTGACATTCAGGATTCGCAAGTCTGCTTGAAATCCTCTACTAATGTGATGGAGTTTACCCTGATAACAATCGGTTTTTCGCTAATCGGATTTGTTATTACGGCGTTCGGTGGTCAGATGGTCCCAATCCTCTTCTCGGTCGGCTTGGGTATGGAGGGAGCTCTCATTTCAGCCCTCTTCGGACCCGCACAGGTTCTAATACGGGTTTTTGCAGCTTCGCTCACCGAGAAGATTGCCACAATTCAACTCACCATCGTATCGTCCGTTCTGCTCTGCGCGGCTACTGTCACCATTGCACTAGTTTCTCATTCTGTCTTTGGAGTTGCGGCTTTCGTGGTGTTGCTTGGGTTCAGCTCCGGCCTAGACAGCATCTGTCGTGGAACGCTGCCACTGTCGATGTTCGGGCCGGGCGGATACGGAAGTCGTGTCGGGTTGATGAACGCTTTCCGATTGTCAACGGCTGCTTTTGCGCCATTGCTCTTCAGTCGCATTCAGACTCAATATGGCATAGCGTTTGCCTTCATGTTTGTTGCGATCTGCGGAGCGGGAGGCACGCTCGCGTTTGTGCTTGTCAGAATCCGATCAAGGCAACCTGCGAGCCATCAAATTTGATAGCGAGTTCCGTGCGAACGGCGACAAGGCTGGTCTCGGATCAGCCAGATGATCTGCATGAGTCGGGTGAGGCGCCGAAAACCAGCCCGTGGCTCGGTAGATGGAATGAAATCCGTACCTACAGATGAAATGCTATAATCGCAACTGGCCAGGCGAATTGTCGAGCGCTTGTTCGACAGCGCGTCTATTTTCATTTCGGTCTCGATTGGCTTGGGGGTTATAGCTTTGGCAACTTTCGTCGAGTTATCCAGTGCCGCAGACACGTGTAGCATGCCATTCCGCAGAGCCGTATTGGCCTTTGAATACCGGGCCGAGATGTTCTTTGGTGGTACCGCCCAATCGAACGTTTCCGCTGATAGAACCACCGTCTGCGAAATCACCGTCGAACCCGTACAACAAGGAAATTGGCACCTGTTCGTGCGTAGCCTCGGACTGAATATGGCTGCCTTGAACCTCAGCTGATAGGGGACGATCGGATAGAACATAAGTCAATTGAGAGGGCGATATCCTGGATGTGAGATATGCCCTTTGGCCGATAATGTCGCTACGCCCGATCCTCTTCATTCGGCGGGGTCGAGGCTGGCAATCGACGGATACATAGAATTGCTGGGAGGTGGAGACAGGCGAATTCGGCAACCTGATTCTTCAAGTGCAGGGGAAGGCAACTGAACGTGAACGCCTACAGGGCCTGAGCCTAAGGCAAGCATGTATTTCAATTGAACCTCGTCGAGAGATGAGATGAATAGTGACGCAGTAAAGAACTCGATTGGAATGCTTGAGCAGTTTGTGTTCAAGGCGAGGGATGACGGAATTGGAGCGGCGGTAGACTTCAAGTTTGTCCGCAGCAGGGAGGAGGTGGCGATCGCCGCCAATGGCATCTTCGAGGACACGGCGGGCTATCGGGGATCGAAGGATTGGGTGCGCTTTGTGATCTACCAGGTTCAACCGTTCATGTTGGAAAGTCATTTGAGGCACGACTTAAAACGGGTGGGGCAGCGACCCGTACACCTATTGTAGTGAACTGTCATTGCGGACAAGAACGGACCAAACTCCCGCAATCGCGGCGTGTCCAAGGAGTCGGCGCAGTCGCCTAAGACGCTGGCAAGTTCGTTCTCCAATCTGCGTAGCTTGTGCAGCGTCCTTGACGTGGAACAATCCTAGGCGGCGAGCCGATTGTCACGCCGGGATCGACCAGCGGCACGCGTGAGGCGAGCGTCTCTTCTCTAGTCTAGCGATTTTTCGCTAGCGAGGTGGTGCTCCGCGGTGTGTAGCGAAGAGATATGGCGCAAGTGAGTTGGCTCGCTCCCACAATCGCACTCATTGGGGTGTGACTCCGCCTCCAGAGACCGTCCCCACTCACGCGGTAGAACCAGCCGCGGTTCAGACCGGCAGCCGTCATGTCCAGCCCAGGATGGATCGTGTGCCCTGGCGTGGTGTAGCTGAGTGCGGGTCACCACGTTCGCCGGCATGGGCCGGATCGGTCAGCTGGCGATTGCCGGGAAGCTGACGGCGGGATCATCGCCCAACGGGGCGATCGTTTCCAGTGTCATTTAGCGGCCGCGCTGAACCGCCCACTCGTCGTTCTGCTCGAGCAGGATCGCACCGACGAGGCGGACGATGGCGTCTTCATTGGGGAAGATGCCGACCACTTCGGTTCTGCGCTTGATCGCGCCATTGACCCGTTCGAGCGGATTGATCGAGTGCAGCTTGGCGCGATGCGCGGCCGGGAAGCTCATGTAAGCGAGCACGTCGGTCTCGGCCTCGTCGAGGAAGGCCGCGAGCTTCGGCAGCTTGGGGCGAAGTTGGTCGGCGATGCGCCGCCATTACGCCCGCGCCGCCTCCGCATCGTCCTGGGCGAAGGCAGTGGCGATGAAGGCGGAGACGACGCGCCGTCCGCTCTGCCGGCATGCGTCAGCGCGTTGCGCATGAAGTGGACACGGGGGTCGTTGAAGAAGTGGCCAATAGATTTCGCGCGATGCAGCGACCGACCCCGTCATGGCCCTCGCGTCAAAACCCGCGCTATGGCGCGATCTGAAGCCGCAAACGCAATATGAGGGACAATCCAAGGCAGAATAAGCGCAAGGAGAGCGGCTGCCAGCCGCTTGAGGTTGATGGCGGCGGCTGTCAGGTAGGCCTGGATCTTCATGTTTGGCAGACCACGTCGTATGGCGCGCGCCAGTCCGTGCCAGGTCTTGGCTTCGCCGTGGAAGCCCTCTGAGCGCCAGCGATGGCGCTGATAGAGCCGTCCATCCTGTCTGCTCCATCGCTCGCGGCGGCGGCGGGCGCGGAGCAGTGCAGGATAATCGTCACCGATAACGACCGCTTTGTTAACCCGCCCTTTCGATAAACAATCGCCCTTGAGCGGACACCGGGCACAATCCTTCGCCTTCGAATAGAAGAAACGGCAGTGCTTGATGGGTCGAGAGGGGCGCAAGATACGTCCTTGCGGGCACCCCCGCGACTTCACAGAACCCTCAAGATTTCCACGAATCCCCGGTCCTGATTCCCTGGTCGCAGCGGAGGGGGATCGATGCGACCGAAGAAGCCGGAGACGACGGGGGAAGGCGATCTGTTTCGCGCTAGGCTGGATCAGTCATCAATCTGAAGCACGAACTGGTGCGGCTCGGCGCTAAGATCGACTGGGACTGGATCGATCGTAAGCGTAGCTCTGCGGCCCTTTTGATTGACGCTTGACGTCTATTTGAGCCGCGTGGCGCGACGCCGCGGCTTCCAAATTCCGGACAATGCGTTGACGGCGGCCTCGAGCGTCTTCCGGTCGACGACGTTGGGATCGAACTGTTCGGGCCCCCAGAGGCGCATATTTTCATGTTCTGGATGAGTAGGGTCGCCGATGGCGTCGAGGTAGTGGGCATAGCCTGGCGCACCGCCGACGTCCTCCGGAGGACAACGACCGGCGGCATCGAGCAGGAGGGGAAGTCCCTCTATCGTCGTGTTGTCGAACCATTTTTCGAGTTTGATCACATGGTCCCAGCTGTCGCCGAAGTCATAGAGATAATGGATCGTCTTGGCGCCTGTCTCTTGAACGATATCGGAGAGCCGCGCCTTGCGGGCATCGATCGGCTGGGGGCCAAAATCACCGTCGGGATCAGGGATGCCCCAACGCCCTTCGCCAGCTAGGAACTCGAAGAGGTGGCTGTTCGTCCAGCCAAACGCCGCCTGAAGCGTCAGATGCAGCCGATCAAGGCGCAGGGTGACGGGTACGACAAGGCAACGCATCACCTCCGGCTTCACGTCCTTGAGGGTTACCCTGATCCGGACGGCGGTCGTGTTCAGGCTCATGCTGCCAGCCTCGGATCGTGCGCATGCATCGTGTAGGTCGACGCCCAGGGAAGCAGTTCGTCCAGTCGCGCCGCAGGCCAGCCGTTGACGAGCTTTGTGAGGACGTCAGAGAGCCAGTGCTCGGCGCTGACGCCATTGAGCTTGCACGTTTCAATGAGCGAAGCCAGCAATGCCCAATTCTCGGCACCCTCGTCGCACCCAGCGAACAGGGCGTTCTTGGCATTGAGCTTGATCGGCCGCATCGCACGCTCGACCGCATTCGTGTCCATCTCGATGCGCCCGTCATCAAGGTAGAGCGTCAAGCCGTTCCAATGACGCAGCGCATAGCGCAAAGTCTTCGCCGTGTCGCTTTTCTGCGCAAGGTGATCAAGCGTTGCCTCAAACCACTGCTTCAAGGCTGCAGCCAGAGGCCGGGCATGCGCTTGTCGGCCCGCGCGGCGCTCGGCATCAGATCGGCCGCGGAGGGCTTTCTCCACCGCATAGAGCTGGGCGATGCGCGCGAGGGCCTCACGGGCAACCGGAGCCGGTGCCGGCGAAGCTTCGCGCTCGATCTTCACAAACTGACGCCGTAGATGCGACCAGCAGAACGCGAGCGTACCGGACAGGGCGTCCGCACGCGTCTCTCGTGTCATGGTCTTGTAAGCCTCATAGCCATCGCAATGGATGATGCCACGGTAGCCTTCGAGCAGCCTCAAGCCATGGACGGCGCCGCGGCCCGGTGCATAGGCATAGATCACCCCAGGTGGGTCAGGTCCGGCCCAAGGCCGGTCATCGCGCGAGAGCGCCCAGAAGTAGCCGGTTTTGGTCCTGCCGCGCCCCGGATCCAACACTGGCGCCGGGGTCTCATCGACACAAAGCTTTGCGGAGGCGAGCAAAACCTCGCGCAGACGGCGCCACAAGGGCTTCAGCTCCTGGGCAGCATAGCCGACCCAGAAGGCGAGCGTGGAACGATCAATGGCAATTCCGTGGGTCGCCAGCATCTGCGCCTGGCGGTAGAGAGGCAAATGCCAATGATACTTGGCGTCGATCACATGCGCGACGAGCCGCTCGGTAGGCAATCCACCCCTGATCAGTCGCTCGGGAGCAGCGTGCTGGAGAACGACGCCCTGGCAGGCGCGGCAGGCCAGTTTGGGCCGGCGGGTGACGATTACGCGATACTGCGCCGGTACGACGTCCAGCCTCTGGCTCTCATCGTGACCAATCTCAACGAGATCGTCTTTGCAGGACGGGCAGCAGGTTGCAACCGGCATCAGTGTTTCAACGATGCGTGGCAAATGCTCCGGCAACTGACCGCGATTGGCCCTGCGCTCGGCAGCTCTCTTCTCGCATGTTTTGGGATTGGCACGATCCTCGGCTGCTTCGAGAGCCGCGACGGCCTGATCGATATCCTCCAGAACAAGCTGTAGCTGATCAGCGTCAAGCTTTTCCGAGGATCGACCGAACTGCGCATCTTTTGCAAGCTTGAGCAACCGCTCGAGTCTGGCGCAGCGCTCCAGCAGAGCCGCGGCAAAGGCACGCAACTCGGCTGGATCGCTCGGCAGCACATCAGGCAAATCACTCATTGGCCCGAGTCTGCCATGCTTCGCGCCCCGATGCAGCGAAGATTTTATGCCCTACGCAAGTGCTTTCGGCTGCGGGATTCGAGGTGCGTGCATGCGTGTCCAATCCATGCCGGCCAGAAGCGCCGACAGCTGCGCGGCGTTCATCCGCATCACACCGTCAACAACCGGCGGCCATTTGAAGGCGCTGCCCTCAAGCCGCTTCCAGTACAGCACAAGGCCACTGCCATCCCAAACGACGATCTTCACCCGATCGGCACGCTTCGCACGGAAGACCACTGCCACGCCCTTCATCGGATCGTGGCCCAGCGTCTCCTTCGCCAAGAGTGCCAAGCCATCCGCGCCCTTCCGGAAGTCTACAGGTCGGGTCGCAACGTAAATCATGAGGCCAGCGGGAGCCGTCAGCATGAACGTGTCCGGCGTAATGCCACGAACACATCACTCAGCACGGCAAGCCCTGGCGTTCCGCGCACCTCCACCCGTGCCCCCAGGAACTCAACCGTAACAGCGGCAGCCTCCGGCGATCCGGAGGGCGCGGCAGCCGCCGGCAGCGACGTCTCCGACACCAAAGGCACGAATGATAGTGTATCCGCCGAAGCCGGCAGCACCAGTTGACCTGAACGCGCCCGGCGCCGCCAGTCATGCACCTGCTGCGGCCGGCAGCCATGGCGGCGTGCGATATCTGTTACAACCGCACCTGGCTCGAGGCTTTCCGCGACAATCTGTGCCTTCAAATCATCCGGCCACTGCTTCCGGCCTGCGCCAGCATACACTTCGATACGCTGCGTCAACGGTCGTCTTATGTCGTCCGAATGGTCGTCCATTATGAGCACCCTTGCCGAAGATGACTCTTCTAACGGTGCCCCCAAGTCTGCGCACAGACAATTTGAAGGGCCTCGGCGCTACGCTTACGATCGATCGCGAGATCGCATCGCTCTACAGCGAGAAGGGCCGGCCGGGGATCGCAAGCCGCTTCGTCGTCGGGCTGCTGTTGCTCAAGCACGTCTACGGTCTGTCCGACGGGGGCGTCTGCGAACGCTGGGTCTATGACCCGTATTTCCAGCACTTCACCGGTGAGGAGTTTTTCCGGCACGAGTTCCCGCATGAGCGCTCCGCTCTAAGCCATTGGCGCAAGCTGCAAGCGGATCGGCGGCAAGCTGGAGCTTCTGCTGGCCGAGAGCCTGAGGGTGGCGCACGAGACCGGCGCGCTGCGCACGCGCGATCTGAAGCGGGTGACGGTCGACACCACCGTTCAGCCCAAGGCCATCACCTTGCCGACCGACGCCAAGCTGGTGCATGCGGCGATCAAGGGACTCAATCGGCTGGCCCGCAAACACGGCCTTAAGCTCCGGCAATCCTATCTGCGCATCGCCAAGCGGGCGGCGATGATGGCGGGACGCTATGCCCACGCCAAACAGTTCAAGCGCCATCGAGGACAATTGCGCCTGTTGCGAACGCGACTCGGCCGCCTCATCCGCGACATCCACCGCAAGATCACAGGCCAGGGCGAGCTTGAGACTGTGTTCGAGCAGCCACTGTCGCGCGCAGCCCAGATCCGCTCCCAGGAGCAGCGTCAGCGCGGATACAAGCTCTATTCCTTCCACGCGACGGAGGTCGAATGCATCGGCAAGGGCAAGGCCTCAACGCCTTACGAGTTCGGCGTCAAAGCCTCGATCGTCACTACCAACGGGCGGCCCCCGGGCGGCCAGTTCGTGCTGCATGCCAAGGCGCTGCCGGGCAATCCGTATGACGGCCACACGCTTGGCGATGTCATCAACCGTACCGAAACGGTCACCGGCTGCGCGATCGAGCGCGCCTATGTCGACAAGGCCTATCGCGACCACAAAACGGAAAACCCGCGCCGCGTCTTCATCTCCGGTCAGAAGCGTGGCGTCTTCGGGGTGATCAAACGCGAGCTCAGGCGCCGCTCAGCCATTGAGCCCCTGATCGGACACCTGAAGACTGACGGACACCTCGGCCGTTGTCACCTCAAGGGCCGCGAGGGCGATGCGGCCAACGTCGTCCTCTCCGCCGTCGGCCACAACCTCCGCCTCGTCCTCGCCTGGCTGAAGCCTCTGTTGCGCCTCATCCTGTTCGCCCAATGCCGAGCATTCGCCCTCGCGCCGGCATTCAGATGGGCTTCTTAACGGACGACTATCAATCAGCGAGATGTCCGCCTTGATTTCTACGAGAGAACACACGAGGATCTGGTGCTGCTCTAGGCTGGCGCGACGGTGCCCGCCGAAGCTCCGGAGCCGGGTTGCCGCTTTTGAGGATAGCTATGCATCAGTCCTTA
>NZ_FNCU01000078.1:0-28053 GCF_900099855.1 Bradyrhizobium sp. Rc2d
CTGATGCCATACTTGATCGGTTGCTTCACAATGCTCACAGGCTCGAACTGAACGGTGACTCCATGCGTCGCCCGCCGGTTCTTCCTCGGCCTTGATTACATCGTCGGCCAGATGAAGACCGGGACTGCAGCCCGCGAAGCTGACCGGCCGCTACGGCACTGTTGGGGGTGCGCGTCCAGTCAGCTTCGCTCCATCGAGTGACATCAGACGTGATCTCTTCGGCCGCCGCTTGACCACGGGCTCCCGATAGTGCCAATTGCCTTTAACGATCGGGGGCTTCACATGCGCGCGATCAGATTGGAATGCTGCGCGGCATCAGATTGGAATAGCTGCGCGCGATCATCGGAATCCGCAGTGAGAACGGGATGGTTCAAGCCTGTTCGCGTCAAGAGCATCGGCAGCCAAAGGGCACCGACGCTGGCTGCTGTCCTCGCAAGCATGTCATCCGCTCCATCGCTGCCGCAGAGCAAGTCATCCGCGGACTTCTGCGTCCGCTCGGTCTCAAAGTCGGAGTCGTCTCGCGGACTCTGTTCGCGACGCGAGTTCGTGAGTTGGTCGGCGATGACGCCTTGCTGGAGGCGATCATGAATCCGCTGCTTGCCGGACGCGAAGCGCTGATTCAGGAGTACGCCCGACTGCATCGTCTGGTTCTGAAAGCCGTGCGCAGTGACCCGGGGCTTGTCGGCTCTTGATGACGATGCCGGGGATCGGCCCGGTCTCTGCGTTGACCTTCCGCTCCACTGTGGACGATCCTAGGCGATTCCTATCCGTCGGCGCCTATCTCGGGTTGACGCCCCGGCGATACCAATCTGGCGAGGTTGACCGGTGGGACGGATCACAAAAGTCGGAGATGGAGAGACGCGCACAGCGCTGTTCGAAGCTGCCAACGTTGTTCTCAGGCCATCAATCCGATGGTCTCCGATGAAGGCCTGGGCGGTGCGTGTTGCCCACCAGCAATGAAGCAAGCGTGCGAACGTCGCGCTGGCCAAAAAGATGGCCGTCGTCCTTCACCGAATGTGGGTTGATGGAACCGAATTCCGATGGACGGCGGTGGCGTAAGGACGCCATCGCCATCCCAAGAGACGCCCGTCGCGAGGCGTGGGGATGGTCGAGTTCGTATGATCTGTCGTGGCGTCCGCCCTCCGGGCGGCTGACTACGCCGAAGAGCTTGAACCGACCATTCAACCGAATCCCATCGTGTGGCGGCTTTGCCGACCACGAACAGAAGCAAGGTACCCGCGGCACGCGCTCTTAAGGGATTGACAGAAGCAGACCGAATACAGAAGCAGATCATCGGGATTTTGAAGGAGCACGAGGCTGGCGTGCCGGTTGCCGATTTGTGCCGGAAGCACGGCGTCGACGACGCCAGCATCTACAAATGGAGAGCCAAGTTCGGCGGGATGGAGGTCTCATAGACCAAGCGGCTGAGGCCGCGGCTGAAGCGGCTTTTGGCCGACGCCAAGCTAGACAATGCGGCGTTGAAGGACCTCCTGGGAAAGAAATAGTGACGCCCGCCGCTTCCCCATTCTGACCGTGTCGACGAGTGCACGCGCGAGTGCCTGGCGTTGATGGCCGACACCTCGCTGTCGGGCTCGGAAGCTGGAACGGCTGATCATCGAGCGCGGCAAGCCCAAAATTGTGGTCAGCGACAACGGCACCGAATTGACCAGCGACGCCATCCGGACATGGGCCGATCAGAGCCGCGTCGCCTGGCATTATATCGCGCCCGGCAAGCCGACGCAGAATGCCTTCATCGAAAGCTTCAATGGCCGTCTCCGAGACGAATTGCTGAACGAGACGCTATTCACCTGGCTGGCCCAGGCAAGGATCGAACTCGGACACGGCCGCCGACTACAATGATACGAGACGTCACTCGCAACTCGGATGGATAACTCCATCGGAGTACGCCTTGACCGCAACCCGCGACGGGATCTGGCCGCTGCGCTATGCCGATAGCTCCGCACCAGCTCCCGTCGCTACCACCGCCATCCGGGCAAATCCGCGAGCCGGAGCAAACTTTTTAACGCCGACCCCGTTGCCGTCAAATGAAAGGAACTGCGAGGCCGAGTCAGATCTCGAACAGTTTGCGTGGCGTTTTGGTGAATACTTCGAACCCCGTCTCGGTCACTCGAAATGTCTCTCCAATGACGTATCCAAAATCTTCTTCAATCCAATTGCCGAGCATTAGATGAAAAGTCATGTTGGGCCGCAATTCGGTCAGGTCGTCTTCCTTCAGCATTGCTGTTGGCTCAAACCAATTGATGCCGATGGAGTAACCACAGCGCGACTCCTTTCTGAAGCCCCGCTTCTCGATCGTCCTATAGAAAGCTTTTGCCACATCGCTGCATGTCGCGCCCGGTCGAACTTTACTTAGCGCAGCCTCTAAGCCGGCCACCTCGGCCTCATGTATACGAAGTAAGCGATCAGATGGCGTACCTATCGAAAAAGTGCGCATGATCGCCACGCAGTAGCCATGGCGCTTGCCACCAAGTTCAAGATTAACTTGAGAACCATCGCGAAGGATATCGTCCGTCCACGAAATATGGCCCGTGCCGGTGCGAGGCGAGGCGCACAGGAAAAAATTTTGGATATCAGTTCCGGGTTTGCCATTAGCGCCGCGGATTAGAGTTGCTATAATCTCGGCCGCTGCATCAGCCTCACGCACACCAGCTCGAATCACTTCAGCGGCTTTGGCGATTGCCGCATCGGTGATCGCCGCGGCTTCGCGCATTACAGATATCTCAAGCTCAGACTTAACGATTCGAACCCAACTTACTAGGTTTGCGACATCTACCATCTTCGCGTTGGGAAGCCGGGACCTGAATTTTTCGACTGGTAAAGTGCTCAATCCCAGACCCAAGCGGCCGGATGAAAGGCCGATCTTTTCTATGCAGTCGATAACAACATCGTATCCATCTGCATTAGGGTTGGCGATAAATGCTTCGGAATACCCGACTATGTTCTCGCGACGTAGGAATACTTTGTGAATAGCGGCCATCGCATCCATCTGACGTAGGATAAATGTAGGCTCTTCTTCTTTCAAAGATACAACTAGCCCTTGTGCTGAAAAAGTATGTCCTTGGGTGTGTCCCGTCAGATACGCTAGGTCCGTCGGGTTGTTTATGATTATTGCATCGACTTCGCGTCGCTCCATTTCGGACTTTACTGCGGCGAGCCTGCGAATGTATTCGCTCCGCGGAAAGGCCTTCCCTATTTCGCTGACATTCATATTGCGCTCCAAGTGGATCTCGTTGTGTGAGAGTGCGAAGATGTGTTAAACACCTGCAGAAGGGTGGCTCCGTTCAGCCTTTCTTGTACGACGCCGGCGCGCTGCGTGGCGAGGCCGGCTGCCAGTCTCCGGCATGTGATCGAAGTTGCCTTCGACGGCGAGGTGGCGAGGTTCATCGTCAACTTCAGCATCCAGGACTGGCGATTCAAGGGCGCAGTGACGGCCATTCATTGTTCATATACGGTTTACTTCGGGCCTGCACTATCTGCCGGGGCGACCGCCCGACGCTCGGTCGGATTGGCACGTACGCTTTGCTCAGCATTTTGATTTCCAGCATCTCAAGTGTCGGACGTACTACTCCCTGTTTACCGGCAGCGATACGCCTACAAATCGCAGCCCACCATGGCAGGTTCGACCGCTTGCTTTAAGCTTATTTCCCTTGGCGACGCCGGATTTCGGCGTGGTAGGCACGAATGAAGCATGTTTAGTCCGCCTCGGATTGATGGCTTTGTGACAGCGATTTTAAAAAGGCGCGCACTCGGAAGGCAATCTGCAACTAACATCCAATGCCAAATACAAGGGGGAGGATACGCAGTTGTGCTCCAGAAGATGTCGCGCGATCGTTCGGCTGCCATGCGCGCCAGCGCCTTAAGCTTCAAGGAAGCGCTTCTCATCGAATAGAAGTCTAGACTTTAGGCGAGCGCGCGCGGATTGTTGGCAGGCCATCAGTTAGCTAAGGGCCAGCCGTGGCAGGTCGAACTCTCAGACGAACAAATCGTCAGCTTCGCAACCGGGTGCGACATACCGAGCGCTCGAAGAAGGAGGCATCATGAAGTCATCGGCTCCGGGAAGTTCCATTCGCCGAAAGGCTGATTTGCCGTGATCAGCATCGAGCGCCGTTCGCAGCGCGCGCTGATGAGCTCGAAGAGTACGCTGGTCTCGGCCTGATCCTTCGTGAAGATCGAGGATCGGCAGATCGGAGCGATCGAGGCGGTTGATGGCGGCCTTGGGTTGAATTCGCGCCTCGCAACCTGGAGTTTCTGGTCGAGATCGGTGGTGCGGGCGAAGAGGACCCGCCATCCGTCTCGATCAGGGCCAGGCCGATGGCTGCCGCCAAGTGACTTTTTCGTAAGCCAACCTGAGGCCGTTCAGGCTTTGAAGTGCCATGGCACGAGAGCATCGACCCGAGAGATCGGCCAGCTCTGCGCGATCCGTTCGAGAGTTTGCGTGAGCCAGGCGTGCGGATCGACATCGTTCATCTTCGTGGTCTGCAGAAGCTTGGCAATGGTCGCCCAGGTCCGGCCGCCACCATGGCTGCGCGCAAGGAGCGCATTTTTGTTGTGATGGTTTGCGGCCGGATTGCCCACTCGATGCTGTTGGAGGCGATCTCGATACGGTCGTCGCTTAGAAATCGCTCCAGAACGGTGCGTCTGGATGTGGCATAGCGAATCGCCTCGGCGGGTTTGGATTTGCCTGACAGGCGCGGCAGCTCCTTGTCCCACAAATCGAAGAGCCGCGACGATTGCGGCGGACTTTTCCTGGCGCGCTTTCACCCGCATCTCAGGATCCTGGCCGCGGATGTCGTCCTCGATCTCCCACAGTCCGGCCATGGTGGTGACGGTGCGGGTCGCCAGGCGCGAGCTCTCGTTCACGTGAAGTTCTTAGAACCGTCTCCTGACGTGGGCAAAGCACTGCCAGCGTCACGCCCTCATTGGCACCCGGTGACTTGGCGAACTGATGGTAGGCGGCATAGCCGTCGACCTGCAGGGTTCCGGTAAAACCCACCAGATGCCACTCGACGCATTCACCGCCCCGACTGTCCTCAAAGCGATAAGCGACCATCGGTGGACCGATGCCGCCAAATGGCCGGTCGTCGCGCGCATAGGCCCACAGCCAGGCCTATTGCGTCTTGCCGGATCCGGGACCAAGCGTTGGCAAGGTTGTCACGTCGCCGAAGATCCGTTCGCCCTGCTTTATCTTCTCCAGCACATAATCGGGCAGCGCTGCAATTCGAAGCCGACCTTACCCGTCCATTGCCCCACCAACGACCGGTCGAGATCGACGTCGCCACGCGCGTAGATCGCTTCCTGCCGGTAGAGCGGCAGCCCGTCGGCATATTTGGCCACCGCGATCTGGGCGAGAAGTGCTTCGGTCGAAATGCCGCTCTCGATCAGATGGACGGGTGCCGGTGCCTGAAGCACGCATCGCGGTTGCGGTAGACGAATTTTGGCGGCGCGCGACGATCAGGAGGAACTTCGCCGGTGTCACGTCAAGCCGCCTCGACATATCCTCGCCAATCGGGACCTTCTCCAAACTTCGCAACCAGGGGCATCTCGCGCTCGACGATGATTAAGATTGCCACGGGGGATCGGCCCCGTCGAGATCGCGCGGCCCAAGGTCAGAGACCGTGGTGCGACCGGAGCTGATCTAATCTGCTTCACCTCGGCGATCCTACCCTTGTGGGGCGGCGGACGAAGAGCCTGGATGCCCTTCTGCCAATCCTCGATCTGCGCGGCATCTCGAGCGCGCGATTTCCAGGAAGCGCTCTCGGCGCTGCTCGGCGAGGATGCGCTGAACCTGTCGCTATCGGTGATCTCAGGCCTGAAGGCGCAATGGCTGGACGCGTATAAGTGCTGGCAGAAGCGCGGTCTGGCGGTGCGGCGCTATGTCTACGTCTGGGCCGACGGCATCTTCCTGTAGGCCCGGATGGACGACCACAGCGAATGCATGCTGGTTTTGATCGGCCCGACGCCCGAGGGCAAGAAGGAGCTGATCGGCTTCCAGGTCGGCGCGAGAGCGCGCAGAGCTGGCGCGAGCTTCGGATCGACCTTCGCCGGTGCGGACTACAGGTCGCGCTTGAACTGGCGGTCGGCGATGGCGCACTCGGCTTCTGGAAGGCGCTGGACGAAGTCTTCCCCGGCACGCGGCGGCAGCGCTGCTGGCAGCACTAGACCGTCAACGTGCTCAACAAGGTTCCGAGCTCCGTGCAGAGCGGCACGAAGAAGGCGCTGCAGGACATCTCTATGACGCCGAGCCGGGCTGCCGCAGAGCTTGCACTCGAAGTCTCCGCCAAAAAATACGGTGCCAGATAAGCGCGCGGCGTCGATTGCCTGGTCAAGGACGCGAGGATCTGCTGGCGTTCAATGACTTTCCTGCTGAGCACCGGGTCCACTTGCGAACTACCAATCCTATCGAAAGCGTGTTCGCCACAGTGCGACACTGGACGGTTCGGACCAAGGGATCGTTGTCGCCACCGACGGGCTGATGTTGTTCAAGCTGATCGATGCAGCCTCGAAAACCTGGCGTCGATTGAACGGCACAAACCAGTTGCCGAAGATCATCGCCGGCGTCAGCTTCGCCGACGGCATCGAGGTCGTTCCGATCCGCGAAGCCACGCCGCCTGATCGGCTCCGTCACCCAGATTCAGGCATAGCTCCGACGAGCGAGGCATGGCCTGCGTCACGCTGGCCTCTGAGTCTGTCGCCTATTAAATTTAGTTCGCTTGAGCTTACGCGAGGGTACTTGCCTTCGCATGAATTGCTCGGCTGCAAAACTCTACGAGACATCCTCATTGCGCAGGATTTTCTGCGCTCTAGCGTCAATCTTCGCTGTAACTATGCGTGCGCGCGCCATTATAACCATGTGAACCGAAAGCGCGCCACAATCACGATAACATCGTCTTCGTTGTCTGAGAATCTGTTCTGTTCGTGCTCGAGCGCTAGGCACTGCTTTCTGGTTGTGGAGCGTGATCGCGAAGATGTCCTCGAAGTTAATGCGACTTCATTGGTGCGAAAAGCCCGAATACCCGGGCGGTCCCTGGAAGCTGCCCTGACAAGATCAAGGAGGCAATTGAAGTGAAAGAATTAGAGACGCAAATCGAGGGGAAAGATCAGCCGATTCTCATCCCTTGGGCTGAGCGAGGTCTGAATTGGCGCGCCCCAAATGCGCCCGACGTCGTCAAGCTCGGTTGGCATGGCACGTCTGTTGGACCGACTATTCAGGGCGTGAATTTTAGATTCTTGACGTACTACCTGCCTGTCGGGCAGGCGAGGCCCTTCCATATCGCGGACAATTTGGAGTTCGTGTTCTTTCTGCTCGAGGGCCAGATGGAAGTCGGCGTGGGCCCCAATCCCGATGAGCTCCAGTATTTTCAACCCGGGAAGTACGATACTCTCTTCATTCCCAATGGCATGGGCGTCGATTACCGTAATATAGGTCAGACCGATGTCCGGTATGTGATGGCCAACAGTCGTATTGGTGAATGGCCTAAGGCATGCATCTACCATATACCCGGCGAGGAGAAGCCGTTCGTGCGAAAATTCTAACGCTATTCGCCGATAAATGGCCCGCCCAACCGAGCGGGCCACATCGAGAACATCGGACGCTCTGGCCCCGGGGCCAACTAGATAAGGACAACATGATGAATGCAGCGACGACCGAAGTGCTCCACTTCAAGAGCCGCGACATGGTTTATGAGCAAATATTTCCCGAGGCGGGCGGCTATGGGGCTAGGTCTAGGCTGCTCACTCCAGCTAACAGCAAGACCATTGGCGCTTCGATGCATACGTATGATGGTTGCACGATCGAGTGGACGACACATTACGACCAGGTGACCATCGTTCTTGATGGAATGTTGAGGATCCTCACAGGCGATGACTACAGTCGCGTGATTGAAGCGACTTTCGGCGACGTCATTTGGCTGCCTAACGGAACCCCGCTGAAGTACCAAGGGGAAAAGGCGAAAACGTTTACCGCTTTATATCCCGTCGATTGGCAGACGCGGACTGAGGCCGTGCCGAAGGAAATGGTCGTTCCTGAAGTTCTCCATATTAGAAGGCAGGACATCGTCTATGAGCAAATGTTTCCCGAGGCTGGCGGTTACGGCTCCAGAGGCAAGCTGCTCACTCCAGACAACAGCAAGACCATAGGTGCTACAATGCATACCTATGACGGTACCAACATCGAGTGGACGGCGCATTACGATCAGGTAACCATCGTTGTTGATGGAACGTTGAGGATTCTCACAGGCGATAACTATAGTCGCGTCATTGAAGGAAAGTTCGGCGATGTAATCCGGCTGCCCAACGGAACCCCACTGAAATACCAAGGCGAGAAGGCGAAGACGTTTACTGCCGTATTCCCGGTTGATTGGCGCGCGCACACGGAAGCCTAGAGCCGTTAGGATCAGTGAAGTCTCTGGCCGGTCTCGAGCTTTGGGGGGCGCGGAGACCGATTTTGCGTATCAGGTCGAGATCCATGGTCTGCCTCCGTGGCGTGCGCCGCAACTAAGGCCGTGGACGACAGTGTTGGCCGGTATCGAACGACGTGCATAGGATTCTCCATGATTGCTGGTAGAGGCCTAGTGCCTCGGGTTCACATCACGATCCGCAGTTCTGCCCGCTCGCGGCCGCCACGGCGACTCGCCACGAGCCTTTCTTCCCAGTATGGCCGGAACAGTTTCTTGTGGTTGATCAGATAGTTCTCCCGCTTGAGTAAAACATGCAGGCGCGGTAGCCGAAATGGCGGCGCTCTTGGACGATCGACCTCATGCGTTGGCGCGTGGCCGGCATCATTCGACCTGGTCGTCTGATATCTTGTGGCCGGTTCGCAGCTGGGAGCGCATCAAGGGACACGATCGTGTGACTCGATCTTTGCTGTACCGCCGTGCAGGACCATCGCAGCGTTGCCACAGAGGCCGGCGTGAGTCTTCGGGTCGAGCAGAAGGGCCTGCTGCTCTATCGCAACAAGGCCGACTTCCTCGCGGGCCTGAGATTTGCGGCACCGCCTGGGCATCAAGCACATCGAGCTCGACGAGGACGCTCTACGGAAGCTCGAGCCGAATATCTCCGAACGCTACCGGTACGGCGTGCTGCTTGTCCAAGCTGCACATGTGACGGCCCCGAACGCCTCCCAGGAGGCCAAATGCCGCACTGATCTGCAAGCGCGGCGGTCAATTCGTGAAGGCATAGTAACGGGCGTTGAGATCTCGCGCGGCGGGCTCACCGGGTGGTTCGACCGTGAAGCGAGATGCTTATCTCACTGCCACAGAACTTGTCGGCGCACTTGCGTTCGACCAAATCTCATCCCGAGAGCTAGTCGACGGTGCGACTTTCGAGGCACTCGAGACGAAGATAAATGCGGTCGTGGTTCGTGACCTTGACCGCGCCCGTGAGGCCCCGCGAAGGCCGACACAGAGATTGGCCGCCGCGGCGAGCACCATTACTTGGTCTTCCACTGACGGTCAAAGATGATTTCCGCGTAGCCGGCTTGCCGATGACCGTGAGCACCGCGGCTTTCATGCTGAAGACGATGCACTCGTCATTCAGCGATTAAAGACGCCGGTGCCCCCTCTGATCGCGTGAGGATGACAGCATTGGCCGGCGTTCCAAGCTCGGCATCCACATGATCGAATTCACAGCCGGCAGCGCCTCCGCCGGAGAGTCCATAATGCCTGAATTTCTTCGTCCACTCCTTCGAAGATCCATGCGTTGGCGGCCTCATAGGAGGCGAGCAGGCGGCGCGAAAATGCGTGCTTTCGAACGCACCTTGCGCCACAAATCCGATGCCGACGAGCATCTGCGGCGCGCGTCGGTGCCGCCTCCACAGACCACCTAGCTGACCGTCGAGCGAGTGAAAGTACTCCCCTGGCTCCGCCGCCCACAGGCGCAGGCCACACTCGGCACGCCTGAGCTCGAAGAAATGCTGAACCTCTTTGCGACTTGCGATCCTCCAATAGAAACCGGTGCCGCCGAGATAGATCAGCTTGCCTCCATTGTCCGTGTAGGCCTGCAGCGCATCGAGTGTGTTGAGAGTGTGGTATTCGGGATGAGTTCCCGTCAGCACAGATCCATACGGCGCGAGAAGTACCACATCTTCATGCGTGACGATGTCGAATGAAAGGCCCTTTGCTTCCAGTCAAGCCAGCAGATGCGAATCGGTGGGATAGTGCCGCAAACCCGACCCTCGCCGATCGTTGATTAAAACGAAGCTCGGCCTCATCGTTAGGATCGGTGGGCGCCGCGCTGTGAAGGCTATGCCGTGTCCATCGCGATGAAGGTTGTAGGTTGAGCCTCCGAATTCATGATGCTGGTCCGGGGTTGTGCGGGTAGGCGCCCCACTCTCGCACGCGCTTGTGATAAGCCGCGTCGGCTTGGCCGCGCCGGTCGTTTGCGTAGGCCCGATACGTGAATGTCGGCGCGAAGAAGCCGATCGAGGCGAAAGGACCCTTCCGTCTTTGGAGGACATAGAACGGCAGCCAATCTTCCCCATCAGCGCAGGTCAGATGAAACGTGTAGGAGCCGCTGCGCATGTCTTAGGGAATGGTCCACGTGAAATCCGGCTTCCAGCGGCGGTCATCGAGATCGTCATGGAATTCGATGGCCGCGTATTCGTTCGGCGCATGGCGCCAGCAAAACTCGCGGCCGGTCCATCGCGCTCCGACCACGCCGCGCATGGGCTGGTTCACGAGTTAGCCGTGATGTTTGCCGGGCCCGAGATCGGCAGTTTGCGCGCCGTCGAGTCCCTGTGCGAGATCCCACGCGCCGGACTTCATCGCCCAGTTGCTTAGGTTACGCACACGGGTTGGTGAAACGCTCCACGAAAACACGAAGAATCGCTGGCTGAGGCTTCGAGCTTGCCTTACGATGAGGTGACTGCGCTCTTTGCGCCGCGAAAAGCAGCGCACTCGACAGGGCAGCTTCACGCTGGCGTTTCTGCATCGACCGTGCAAGGACGGCCACCATTGAGAAGCTGCTGTCCGAACACGACTCGGCCCCATTGCCGGATCGACGGCAAGCCAGAGCCGATATCAGCACTTGCGTTCGAGCAGCAAGTCCGTCGCGAGGCGAACCGATCCGCCCGGCCACGAGACCGCCGCCTCCGCGCCGCGCGGGCTGACTGAAAGCAAAACCAACAATGATGATCAAGACTGGGGCTACCGACGAGGCGGAATTCGCCGAAAAGCGCGACTCAAACGCAGAAACCAGGCGCGACAGCGGGCCTCAATGCACAAATCGACTTCTTGCTGTCCATATAGTCATCGACACAGGGAAGGAAAGAGCTTCAAGTACACTGATCGAGTGCAAGTGGGCTGCCGAGCACAAGACACCCGTAGATTTTGATTTGATCTCACCCCTAAGGAGTCAACATGACATCTCGACGTGACATCATCAAGGCGGGTCTGGCCGCCGGAGCGGCAGCCGCGATGCCGGCGGTCGTGCGGGCCCAACCGGCAGCACCATCTGCAGCCCGGACAGTACGCATGGTCAAGGCTTATCAGCTCGTGTCGTACGACCCGGTCTTCACGACCTCCAACTCGACACAAGACCACGCCTACGCGATCTACGACACGCTCTTCGGGCTTGACTCCAAGGGCGTTCCGCAGATGCAAATGGTCGGCAACTGGGATGTCTCCAGCGACAAGAAGACGTACACGTTCGAACTGCGCGACGGTTTGGGATGGCACGACGGCGCGCGCGTCACGGCAGCGGACTGTGTGGCTTCCATCCGCCGCTGGGCCCAGAACAATCCTTCCGGTCAACTGCTGCTCGAGCGGGCCCGGGACATCTCGAAAAAGGACGAAAAGACCTTCACGATCGCGCTGAAAGAGCCGCTGGGGCTAGTCCTTGACATCCTCGCCTCGGAGTCGGGTGCTCCGCTTTTCATGATGCGTGAGAAAGATGCGAGCCTCCCTCCGAACGAACAGGTGAAGGCTTATATTGGCTCGGGCCCTTTCAAGTTCAACGAGGCGCTTGCCCGGCCGGGCCAGAGCTTCACCTACGACCGCAACCCGAACTATGTTGCGCGCAAGGAGGCGGCGGACTTCTCCGCCGGCGGCAAGGCCGTCAAGGTCGATCGTGTCGTGTGGGATTCCATGCCGGACCTGCAGACCGCCGTTTCAGCCCTCACTGCCGGCGAGATCGATTACTTGCAAAACCCGCCGATCGATCTTTTCCCGGTGATCGAAGGCAACCCCGATCTGACGCTAGAGCTTGAGAACACGGCCGGCTTCATCTGGTTCATTCGCGTGAATTGCCTGCAAAAGCCCTTTGACAACGTGAAGGTTCGCCAGGCCCTGCTTCACCTCGTGAACCAGGAAGCGTACATGCAGGCGGCGATCGGCAACCCCAAGTACAGCCGCGCGAACATCCTCTCCATGTTCGGCTCGGGATCGATATACACGAACAACGAAAACACGGGGTGGTACAAGAAGGATGGCGATCCGGAAGCTGCCAAGCGGCTGCTCAAGGAAGCTGGTTATGCCGGCGAGAAGGTCGTGATCCTGCAGTCGACGGACAACAAGCAAAGCAGCAACTGCGTCGAGCTGACGGCACAACTTTTGCGCGGCATCGGCATGAACGTCGAGCTGGCTCCGGGCGACCGCAGCGCCATGGTCAAACGCCGCGCCCTCAAGACGCCCGTCGCGGAGGGCGGCTGGAGCATGATCATGGGACCGTGGGGTGCAGGCTCTTTCGATGATCTGGTTGGCAACGACTTGACCTTGATGAACGGCGACAAGGCCTGGATCGGCTGGCCAAAGGACGACAAATACGAAGCACTCCGCGCGCAATGGCCGGATGCCAAGTCGGTGGAAGAGCGCAAGGCTCTGGCGCGCAAGCTGCAGCAAGCGTGGTGGGACCACGCCGGAACTCCGTACCTGGGAGAATCCGTTCAACCGGTCGCGCGCCGCAAGTCGCTGACGGGCCTGCTCGCCGGACGGAGCGAGTACGTGAAGATGTGGAACTTGCAGAAGGCCTGACGCCGCATCGCATTGAGCCATGTGGTGGGTGCCGAGCGAGCTGGATGCGTTCGAGGCGCGCGGGGGTCACGGACAGAGAGCTTGTGGTGGCGCGCTTTTCATCGCATCCTTTTTCCGGCAGTTCGGGTCACAACTTCGTCACCAATCCAGAGATGCTCGCTTGGGGCGAAATGCTACGCGACTGGGCACCAGGGTTAGTGCTGAGCTAAGCCCGATCCGGCGGCGCCGGCCTCTTACGGCACTCGAGCCGCTGACCTCACATTGACGCCCCGGAGCTTTTCCGCATCGAAGGGCTCGCTAGCGCCAAAAGCGCATGCGACCCGGCGGTAGCATAATATGATGCTTGTAGTTACACCCATTAGCCGGACACAGCCGGTACAAGAGCAAGGAGACAAAAGTGGCTTCCGCACGAGACCTCATTAAGACGAGGCTAACCGCAGGGTTGCAGGTGCGAACCGTATCTGCTGCCGCCCATACGGCGAGCGTGATTCTTGCAAGATGTGGATTTGCAAGAAGGATTAAGGCACGGTCATGCTAGGCGGTTACGTCAGTCGCAGAATTATATCGGCTGTCGGTGTGATGGTCATTGTTGGGGTTTTCGTTTTCCTGCTTCTCAGGCTCGCACCGGGAGACCCGGCCGACGTCATTGCGGGGCCCAACGCCCCGCAGCAGATGATCGAAAACATTCGCGAGCGCATGGGTTTGAATGAGCCCATGCCGGTGCAATTCATGAAGTGGGTTCAGGACGTGGCCCGCGGCAATTTCGGCGTTTCGATCTTTGCGGGCCGGCCCGTTCTCGAGCTAATGTCGCAGCGGTTAGAGCCCACCCTTTCGCTTTCGATCCTAACAATGGCGGTTTCGGTGACCTTCGGCGTCTCGTTCGGCGTGTTTGCGGCCTGGCGATCCAGTGGACTCGTCGACCGTCTGCTTACCGTCTTTTCGGCGGTCGGCTTTTCGGTCCCTGTGTTCGTCGTCGGATATCTGCTCGTGTATTTTCTGGCCATCGGGTTGCGTTGGCTCCCGGTGCAAGGCTATGTGCCGTTTGAACATGGTGTGGGGCCCTGGCTCAAACAGCTGATTCTGCCCACGCTGACGATGAGCATTGCCTACATCGCGTACTTCGCCCGCGTCGCACGCGCAAGCATGCTCGAAGTCCTGTCGGAGGACTACATGCGGACGGCCGCCGCAAAAGGCGCGTCGCCGTACGCCATGCTCTTTCATCATGCCCTGAAAAATGCCGGCGTGCCGATCCTGACCGTGATCGGAATGAGTTTCGCCCACATGGTCGGCGGGGTCGTCGTCACCGAAACGGTGTTCAACATTCCGGGGATCGGGCGCCTGGTCGTTGATGCGATCACCAGCCGCGACTATCCTGTCATCCAGAGCGTGCTCATCGTGGTTTCCGGCATTTACGTCCTGATCAACCTCGGCGTCGATCTGCTTTACACGATCATCGATCCACGTATTCGGTACTGAAATGGCTTTTGTCCCCGACACCCCTACATTCGCCCCCGCTAGCCTGCCGCGGCGATCCAATCTCTTGCGCTTTGTCAGACGGCACCCACTGGTCCTGGTCGGAGGCGGCATGCTAGTTTTCCTGATGCTCATGGCGATCGCCGCGCCGCTCATTGCCGCCGATCCGTCGACCATGGACCCGCTCAAGCGCCTTCAGCCCCCGTCCGCGGAAGCGTGGTTTGGCCGTGACGACCTCGGGCGCGACGTGTTTGCGCGAACCGTATTCGGTGCACGGATCTCGCTGCTGGTCGGCCTGCTATCGGCCGCGGGCGCGGCTGCGGGAGGTCTTTTCATCGGCGTCGTCGCGGGCTACAATCGTACCTTCGACAGCCTCGTCATGAGGTTCATGGACGCCCTCATGTCGATTCCGGCGATTCTGCTGGCCATCGCGCTGGTCTCGCTCACGGGCTCCAGCATCGGCATCCTCATCGTCGCGATCACCGTTCCCCAGATGCCGAGCGTCACGCGCCTGGTTCGCTCGATCGTCTTGAGCGTTCGCGAGCGTGCCTATGTGGAGGCGGCGGTCTGCGGCGGTGCGCGCACGCGGAAAGTGCTCTGGCGGCATATTCTTCCAAGCGCCATCGCACCGCTGATGGTGCAAAGCGCGAACGTCTGCGCCAGTGCGATCCTGATCGAGGCGGGGCTCAGCTTCTTGGGCGCCGGCGTCCCACCCGAAATTCCGAGCTGGGGCAACATGATCGCGAGCAACCGCTTGTATCTCGGCATCGCCCCGTTGACGATTTTCGGCCCCGGAATTTTCCTTGCCTGTACCGTACTCGCCGCCAACTTGCTCGGCGATGGTCTGCGCGACCTCTTTGATCCCCGTACCAAGCGTAGGCAGTGAATGAATTCGACCAAGACACCAGAACGAGACGTGCTCCTCGAAGTTCGGGACCTGGAGACGCACTTTTACGGCGAGGAGAGCGTGACGCGAGCCGTAGGAGGCGTGAGCTTCCGGGTAGCCAAGGGCGAAACGCTCGCGGTTGTCGGCGAGTCCGGCTGCGGAAAAAGCGTCACCGCGCTTTCCATCCTTCGCTTGCTGCCAAAACTGACGGCGAAGACCGTAGGCGGCGAGATCTGCTTTCATGGACATGACCTGCTCAAGCTGTCGGAACGGGAAATGCGGAAGATCCGCGGCGACCGAATCGCCATGATCTTCCAGGAGCCCATGACGAGCTTGAGCCCGGTTCATACTGTCGGCGCTCAAATCGCTGAAGCCGTTCGCATCCACACGCGCGCATCCCGCTCGGATGCCTTTGGCAGGGCTCTGGAGATGCTTCGCTTGGTGCGGATTGCCGACCCCGAGCGCCGCCTGAACAACTATCCGCATGAAATGTCGGGAGGCATGCGCCAGCGCGCGATGATTGCCATGGCGCTCGCCTGCTCTCCGGAACTCCTGATCGCCGACGAGCCGACGACAGCGCTCGATGTCACCATCCAGGCGCAGATACTGCGACTGATTGTCGACCTGAAAGAGCGGACGGGAACAGCAGTCCTGTTCATCACGCACGACCTCGCCGTTGTCGCCGAAACCTGCCAGCGTGTCATTGTCATGTATGCGGGCCGGGTCGTGGAGCAAGCGAGCGTCAGGGAATTGTTTGCCCACCCCGCCCATCCCTACACCCAAGGCCTCATGCGCTCTCTGCCCGACCGGCGTCGCGGCCGGATGCGCAGGCTTCCGGAAATCCCGGGCATTGTGCCGAGCCTGCGCGAACCGATCGTCGGGTGCAGCTTTGCGCCTCGCTGTCCGCACGCGATCGACATCTGCCGCGCGAAGTCGCCCGAGCTACGCGAGCTCGCTCCAGGCCATGCCGCAGCTTGCTGGCGTGCAGAAGAGGTGATCGCAGTATGAGCCGTCCATTGCTGAGCGTTGAGAACCTCACCAAGCACTTCGGCGCGGTGCGCGCCGTGGAAGACGTTTCGTTTTCCGTAGAGCCAGGCGAAACTCTGTGCATCGTCGGCGAGTCCGGCTGCGGCAAGTCGACGGTGGCGCGCCTGCTGATGCGACTGGTGGACCCAACTGGCGGACGCATGATGATCGATGGCATCGATATCACAACCCTGAAGAGTGAGGCGTTACGCGCATCACGCCGCCGCATGCAGATGGTCTTCCAGGACCCGTATTCGTCGTTAAATCCTCGCCTCACCGCGGGGCAAATCATCACCGAACCCGTTGAGAATTTCGAGCGCCTCGACTGGAGGCAGCGTCATGCGCTCGCAGCGGACCTGCTGCGAAAGGTTGGAATGTCGCCTGAGATGATGCACAGGCTTCCGTCCGAAATGTCCGGCGGTCAACGACAGCGGCTCGGCATCGCGCGCGCGCTTGCGCCCAATCCGGCGCTCATCGTAGCCGACGAGGCGGTCTCCGCTCTCGACGTTTCGGTTCGGGCGCAGATCCTCAATCTTTTTATGGATCTGCAACAGCAGATGGGCATCGCCTTAATCTTCATCTCGCACGACCTCAGCGTCGTGGAGCACATCGGGCATCGTGTAGCGGTCATGTATCTCGGCCGGATCGTCGAACTAGCCCAATGTGAGCAGCTCTTCGCTAAGCCGGTCCACCCGTACACGGAGGCACTCATCGCGGCAGCTCCGGTTGCCGATCCCACGCGGTTGAGGCTCGAGGTGCCCATCGAGGGCGAGGTGCCCAGCCCGATCGACCCACCGAGCGGGTGCGCATTTCATCCGCGCTGCCCGCTTGCTGTTGAGCGCTGCCGCGTCAAAGTGCCGCCGTTGGTACCGCTGGCGGACGGTCGAGTCGTTGCGTGTCATGTACGCGCACCCGCCGAAAGTATCTCTGGCAAAGGATTTTCTGAAGCCCAGTTCATCGCCCGTAGCGACGAATCTCGCACTCACTAGAATAGAGCGAAATCCGCATGAAGGTTGTTTGTCTTCGGCACGCCACGTCTGATGAAGTCGACCGGATTCGGGCAGCCCTGCCTGTCGGCACCGAGGTGGTGGCGCCACAGGGCGGCTATTTCTCCCGATTCGACTGCAGTTCGGACATCGCAGGCTTGGCTGCGGACGCGGATGCCTTCATCGGCTTCAGTTTTAACAGATCCTGAGGATCGCCGAAAAGCTCAAGATCTTTTGCTGGCTGCACTCAGGCGTCGACGACCTGCCGAAGATGGGCGTGCTCGCAGCAGCGAAGCGGCGAGGATTGAAGGTCACCACGTCCGCGGTACAAATCCGATCGCGGTCGCTGAACAGGCCATGATGTTCGTGCTTGCCCTCGCGAAGAAGACAATCGTAACACGAAGCTGACCTTGTTGAATAATTGGCGTGCAGCTTTCTGCGCCTCGCCGGGTCGCCGTGGGGCTTATAGACAGCCACATTCGCGGAATCGCCCTCGGGGGCTGGGGCTATTTGGCAGATCTGGCCAGTATTGAAATGACATTGCTGTTGCGGCGGCACTGATGTTGCTTCGCCGCTGATCGGCACATGGTTGCCTATGCCTTCTGTCCGCGCCATGGCGTCGGCCAGTTCGCGGGCACCCTATTGATCAATTCCCCGGTAACTGGATCTTCGTCAAGCTGTCCTTCGCCCCGCCTTCGCGCAGGCTCATGCCCACGCGGATCGTTGGAGGCCAGCCAGAGAAGAAGTTGAAGAACAAATAAGGCGCCGCATTTGGCCGGCCCTGTGCGTCGCATGCCAACGCGATCGGCCCAGGGACGACCTGGCAGCAAGCAGGTTGTGACAGCGGCACTGGTCGAGCCGCTCCAGGTCGAAATCATGGACGCTCCCCATATCGCGGGCATCTTCGTGGACATCATAGGGTACCTGTGGGGCAGCCATATTCGGACAGCATCGCATCTTCAGCGCACAGGGATCGCAGTCGAATTTGGAGGCGCGGTAGCGGAGCATGTTGCCGTCGGGCACGGTGCCAGTGGTGCGCAGCACTTTGGACAAATGTAGACGCCGCGCCGCTTATCCCAGCGGAAATCACTGCGTGAAAATGTGCCGTCATCGCGCTCGCTTGCGTCGCGAACGGGAATATGTGGAGCGATCCCCAACTAGCCAGCCGAGGAGACGGCCCGTTCCGTAAGCGGCATCGGCAGCAAGCCGCTTCGGCTTCAAACCAAAACGACCCTCGGTTCGGTCGAGCATCCTGCTTTTGGAGTCGACCTCGTCATAGGTGCGTGCGGGCGTTGGTTTAACGTCGACAAAGACTGCGAGCTCGACGTCGATGAGATAGTTCAGCGCGTACCCGAAATGCACGCGCTTGTTGGCTTTCGCCGTCCACGCCGAGGACGGAACGGAAGGTGAGATTACCTTCGGCGGCTCGCGATCGGGCGTGCGCGATAACCGCCACGGCAGCGATCCCCGCCTTGCTGGACCTGCGCCTCGGCCTCAATCCCGCAAGATACTCGGCTACGGCATGCTTCTGACGTTGCCCACGGTCGAGTCCAGCTCATCCGGCGCTTTGCCGTGATAGCGGCTGGCATTGGCCCCCATCACACTCGCGTCCACCGCGAACCCTTCGCTCTGACGAGGCCCGCGGCCATGCAGGCCGCAACCACGCGCTCAAAGATATGGCCCAGGATCTCGCTATCGAGATGAGCGGGCCAACGCCGGGCACCGTCATCAGCCGCTCGCAGGACTTATCTTGACGGGCCGGCGTTTCAATATCGCTCAATAGGCCCTCGATACGCGCATCCAGCCGCCACCAGTCTCCCGCCAGATCCTCGAAGATGCGCAACATGCGAGGCGAGAGCACATCGGTGCGGGTCGCGAGGATGCCCCGGCAACTCGGACGGCAGGGAATGCAGGCCATGGCGCACGGCAATGACCCGCTCGAGCAGGAACGCACGGATTTGATTGATGACGCCGGTGCATTGACCGACCAATCGATCGCGGATGCGGTGCAACGCCTGAAGGTCGAGTTGATCGGCGGTCTTGGTCGCTACGGACTTCATGGTCGGGCGTTGGACAGCCTCGGCGATGACTTCCGGATCTCGAAAGTCATTCTTCTGTCCCTTCGAATAGGGGCGCACCTATTTCGCTGGCATCAGGCGCGCATCGTGGCCAAGCCTTTGGATTTGCGACTGACATGATGGGCGCCTACGCAGGCCTCCATCCCGATCAAGCACGTCATGCGGCATGATCAACGCGGCGCCACCAAGGCGATGATCGCATTTTCAGTTCCGAAGTTCATGGTGCAACCATGCCTCAGAAGGTCGTAAAACTTCGCACCCAGCGCTGCCTGCACCTTTTGCGCGGGGAAACACGTTCGTTAGGCTTCGGCAACGTTCAACTCGCCGAAACGCCAGCTGCGAGGAACCCACGCGCCTGCGCCGGCTATCCACGATATGGCGGAGCCGATCAGCGACAAGGTACGTCGTTGCGAATGGCGTTGCCCCTGGGCCAGGTGCGCGCTGGCTCAGATCTCCCGCACATTCCACATCTTGAAATAGGACGTTGGTCGGGAATAGGCCCGATAGAGATTTTCGATGCGCAATCGGCAAGACAGATCGACCCAAGTAGACCGTTCCGACGAAGTCCCACCAAGCGCTTTGCATTTGACGCGCCAACGCCTTGCCGCTCTTCGAGCGATTTGGCTAGTTGTTCCGAAGATCCTCATAAACCTCATTCGAACTCTTCTGCTTCGTGGACTTTCTCGGCGCGTGATCGCTGTCGGCCGGTCGAACGAGCTCGATCATCTGAAGTGGGCAGAACAAAGGGCGCTGTTTACCTACCGCAAGAGTGGGCATGCGTCGATAACGCACCGCCCCACTTTGCCTGACCTCCCCAGAGGGCCGCGCGATGAAATATTGCTATCCGGGGTGTGGAGCGGCATTTCGCGGCATTTCACTATCCGTTCCCGCCATCCCGTGGATCTCAGCATGCCTGCTCCTCGGACAGCTTCCCTGGTTGCCTCCTTCTCAGAAATGCTCGGCAGGACGCCCCTTCCAGAGGGCGTGGAGCATATCGCGAACTCACTGATGACCAGAGTCCCCTGCGCACAGGCTGCAATGGGTGCGACCGTCAATAGGTACCGTGCAAGACGAGTATCAGCCAGACGAAGAGCGTGCTACGGGCGCAAAATGGGCGGACAAGGGGAGCATTGCGCAGGTTTACGGCTTACTCAATCGTGATTGCGACGTAAAAGCTGGCATTGAATATGCAACTATCATGTCCCTTGGCCGACGGAAGGCTTAACCTCACACGAGTTTCAATCTCAGAGGCGGCTCGGCAGCCGGCCAGCATTCGTATTTGAACCTTCCCTCAACGTATCAAGTCCCTGGAGTTGAGCCGATGACCGTCAGCAAATTACCGCAGCCTTTTCCGCGATCTGAATATATACGCAGGCTCGCGGCAGTGAAATCGGAGATGGCGCGGCGCGAAATCGATGCGTTGATCGTGCATGACGCCGCGAACCTGACCTATCTCACGGGTCACACCGGCAAGGCGACGGTCATACCCCAAGCACTGGTTGTGTCGCTTCAAAAGGAGGAGCCGACACTCATTCTGCGCAAGATGGATGCGCCGTCGGCGCATTATCAAACCTTCCTTGAACCCGGCAGTGTCATCGCCTATTCGGAAGACCTCATTGGCAACCCTCGCGCGGATGGGTACGACGTGGTGATTGACTTGCTGAATGACTTTGGTCTTGCAAGTCGCGGCGTGGGGCTTGAGCAAAGCACGCTGCCGCCGCTAGCTGTCGATAAATTCAAGAAGCGCCTGCCGAAGGCGCGATTTGTAGACGGTACGGGCCTGATCGACTGGATTCGCATCGTCAAGTCCGATTTGGAAATCGCCATCATGCGTGAAGCGGCCGCAATCACGGATAAGGCGTTCGCGCGCGCGGCTGAAGTGATTCGCCCCGATGTGCGTGAGGCCGATGCGGCTGCTGAGATCATCGGAGCGCTGGTGCGCGGCGTGAACGGTAAAGCCGGATCTGACATCCAGAACTTCTACATGTGCGCTTCGCCGCTCACCGGCACGCCCCATGTCCAGTGGACGGATGGCACCTTGCGCGACGGCTCGCAGATCAACCTCGAACTCGGGGGCAAGCGGCACCATTATGTCGTCGGGGGAATGCGCACCTTCTGCATCGGCAAGCCGTCGGAGCGCCTGCGTCGTATTCACGAGGGTGAGGTCGAGGGCCTCGAGGCTGCGCTGGCCAACGTGCGCCCCGGCGTCACCTGCAGCGACGTGGCCAATGTCTTCTATCGCACTCTCGAGAAACACGGCTTCAAGAAGGAATCGCGCTGCGGCTACTCCATCGGCATCAACTGGCTTGAGCAGACCGCAAGCCTCAGAGATGGCGACATGACGGAGTTGAAGCCCAACATGACGTTCCATATGATGCTGGGCAATTGGGTTGACGAAGAGTTCGGCTACGTCATTGGCGAGACATTCCGAGTGACGGAATCTGGCGCCGAAGTATTCACAAAAACACCGCGGAAGCTTTTCGAGATTTAATGCGATCCTGAAGAGCTCTTCAAGATCACGGATACCTCCTCTGCGCGAGATGGCTCGCCAGAGGAGGTATCTTTTGCGACGCGGGGTCATTCGTCATGACGTTGCATATCATCAGCGCCAGCAGCGCTATCAAAGTGCCTTCAGCAAATTGTCGCTCGCCCGCTTGAAGTCCTTTAGCCAGATTGGTGGGATGAAGGTTTTGGGGGCCGAGCGAGGCTGAAGGCGCTGGTCGCCAAGGCTGATTGAGCGGAGGTTCGGATTCGGCCAACGGAGCGGCGAGACAGCGGCGAGCAGGACCTGTTCCGCTCTCGGCTCGATCAGATCATCGACCTGAAGCATCCGCTGGTGACGCTTGCGCGGACGGTGGATTGGGCTTCCTGGAAAGGGAGTTCGGGGCGGCCTACGCGGACGGCCCCGGCCAGCCGCCGCTGCCGACGGGCTTGATGGCGGGCTGAGCACACCTACGAGGTGCTGTGCGAGCGCTAGGTGGAGAACCCCTACTACCAGTTCTTCCGCAACGAGGAGTTATTCTTCCAGCACCGGCTGGTGTTCGACCGCTCGTCGCTGAGGGCGCAACCCGATGGGCGAGGAGCGGCTTAAGGCGCTGCTGCAGGAGAGCCTGTCGGTTGCCACCAAGACCGAGGTGATCAAGTCGTCCGAGCTCTCCCGGGTGATGGTCGACACGACTGTGCAGCCCAAGAACGTGACTTTCCCGACCGATGCCAAGCTCCTGAACCGGGCGCGCGAGAAGTTGGTGCGGCTTGCGAAGCTGGCTGGCATCGATCTGCGTCAGTCCTATACGCGGGTGGGCAAGTTCGCCCTGATCAAGCACCAGCGTTATGCCCATGCCAAGCAGTTCAAGCCTGCCCGGCGGGCGCTGAAGACGCTGCGCACCTATCTTGGCCAGGTCATGCGCGACATCGGCCGCAAGATCGCGGGCAAACCACGCTCGTGGAGAAGTTTGCCAAGCTGTTGTTGTTGGCTCGTCGCGTCCCGCGATCAACAGCAGCATCAACGCGGGCCGAAGGTCTATTCGCTGCATGCAGCCGGACGTCGAATGCATCGGCAAAGGCAAGGCCCATCGCCCCTACGATTTCGGCGTGAAGGTCTCCGTCGCAACCACGCTCAGCCACTCCAAAGGCGGCCAGTTCGTCACCCATGTGAAGGCGTTGCCTCGCAATCCCTATGATGGGCATACGCTGCAAACTGTAATTCCGGATATGGAAAAGCTCGTCGGCAACATCATCGAGCCGCTCCTCCTCGACGGGGGCTACCGAGGCCACCAACGCGCCGCCGGATTACAGGTTCAACGCCTTCATCTCGGGTCGAAAGCGGGGCGTCACGCCACCGATCAAGCGCACCATGCGCCGCGGATCCGCGATCGAGCCGTCATCGGCCATCTCAAGGCCGAGCACCGCATGGGGCGCAGCTACCTCTGGTTCAAGAAAGGCGACGCCAGCAACGCCGTACTCGCCGCCGTCGGCTACAACCTCCGTCGCCTCATCTGCTGGCTCAGGCTTAAGGCGTGTGCTGGATTCGAGGCTGCTCGATGGGGCACCGATCAACACCAGGGCGACATATATCGCTGATTCGCTCTTCGCGAAGCCTGTGCCGATGATGATGGGAAGATGCGGATGATCGTCGAATTCGGCGTGGTTCCGGAGATCGCCGTCTATACAGACGCCGACGTCTCGAACGCCGACCGATTCCTCATCAAGAGTGAGTGGAAATCTTGCACACACCTGCAGTGTGGCTTGTCCTGCCCACACTTCTTGGCGCAGCCTCATGGACAACCCGCGACAGATGGTCGAGGGACTGAAACGCACCGTCGCGGCCATCCGCGACGTGGATGCCGATGCCTTCATCATGGTGTGCGCCGGCGGTCGCGCGGCGATGTACGTCGCCGCGCCTCCCGCAGTCATGGGCCTGCACATCTGCATCGGAATGGAGGATACATACTGGCTTTGACCCCACTTGATAATCGCATCGAATACAACTCTCAGATGTACGGACTGGCGCCGAAAACTCTCTGAAGTGGTCGGCCGGCCGATCGCGACCCGAGCCGAGTACCGCCGGATGATCGTGAAATGAATGGCGCCGAGGGTCTGCGCGGCATTCCCGGGAAGTTTCGGCGAGCTGCCACGGATTTCTGGACAGGGCCAGTGGCGCGTGCCAGCGTCGGTGAACC
Source organism: Bradyrhizobium sp. Rc2d (assembly GCF_900099855.1). Lineage (NCBI taxonomy): Bacteria > Pseudomonadati > Pseudomonadota > Alphaproteobacteria > Hyphomicrobiales > Nitrobacteraceae > Bradyrhizobium > Bradyrhizobium sp. Rc2d. Next base: position 24,115 of record NZ_FNCU01000078.1, read on the forward strand.
GCACCGTCGAGACCGAGATCTTTGATAGCCGGCGCGTGCGCTGTTACTAGGTGCGCCCGCGAAACTTGACGAAATGTTCCGAATTCGGTGCGGCGCGCTCCCCATGCCGGCGGCTTCGAGGTGTTCAGCGCCGAGGTGGAGAACTGCCTCATGCAACATTCGGATGTCGTTGATTGTACTGTCGTCGCGTACCGGACCCGATCCTGGGTGAAAGAGCTTTTGTGCTGGTGCAACCCCGGTCCCGAACGCTGTCGGCGCAGCGAGCGCATCGCCAACTACAAGCGTCCCGACTTCTGGGTTCTCCCTGTAGGTTCGAGACTGCGTCGCCACACATCAGAAGGCTTGAGTCGCGATGCGTCGGAAGGAGAGCCGCCGCGACGCATTGGCCATTCAGCAGTGATTTCTTTCCTACGTGACCCGGACGGGATTTCGTCGAGCGTTCCGAAAAGCAGAGCTTGTGAGGCGCATCGATGCTGGCCCGGGTCGATATCGTCGTGTTGCACGACACAGGCAGGGCCCAGCACCTCGCGATGGAGCCGACCTTCAGCTGTCGCTCATCTCTCCCGTGGTATTCATAAAATGCCGGGCGTCAAAGCGCACGATCGACTTCATGAAATTGCGGGGCTTACGGCTGCTACTTCCCACGAAGCGCGACGGGCGCGCCGCACGATGGAAAACGTAGCGGGCAAGGCGGGAGTCGGGGTCGACGTGACCTACGAGATTGATCGCCCTTGAGTTGATGCTGGACCTCGTCCGCGGCCGGCAGGCGCACACCGTTTTGGCGGCGCCCGCATCGATGGGCTCGCGCGCGAAGGTGCGCTTGCGAGACGCCGTATCGCCGGTCCCGCGCTTGCCGAACGCATGATGTTCGCGAAGGCGTCCAACCGGCCGTCCACTCGAGCGACGCGCGTCGTCGAAGCAATCCAAGGGCACGGAAGTTGTCGGTCACACATGAGCCGCGCTACAGTAGATCGTTGCCTCACTGGGCCTTGATGCAGTATTTCTGCGGGCGACGGGCAAAAAATGGGTAAGCCGACCCCATCCCCGAAATATCATTCCTTTCGACTTCGGTTCGAGTGCTCCCGGAAAATAGAAAATCGCATGATGTCGCGAAGAGCCCCTCATTACACGGTTGCATGTGGATGGAACGCACTGCTGCCCGCGCGAGTTCCTCACGTACAACTTCCATCAAAAAAACGGTTCGACGCGATTGTCATTGGCGCAGGCTACACCGGACTGGCGATCGCTCGCCGGCTTGCCGAGTTGCAGCCAGAGAAGGAAATTCTCGTGATCGAGGCCTCCGACATCGGCGAGGGGTCGTCGGCACGAAACTCAGGTATCCTGGCTCCGACAGTTATTCAACCGCGAGCCAACACTTTTGGTTCGGCGGACGACGATACCGCGCGAAAGTCGCGTATCGTATTTGCAGGGCTCGATTGGTTGCGAGGTGTTGTCAGGAACCACAACATCGACTGCGACTGGACTGAAGATGCTCCTCGCATCGTCGCCGTCGCCACCGAGCAAGGAGACAAGAAGGTGCGCGGATCGATCGTCACGCTGAAGAAGCGAGGCATGCGCTACCAGGAGCACAACCGTGAAGGCCTTCAACGGCTTATCGGTACAGACTATTACCAATACGGTTGCCAGACCTTCGATCATGCGATGGTCCAACCTGCCGCACTTATTCGCGGGCTCTCTGACACACTGCCGCGCAACGTGACTCTGTTGGAACGCGTCGCCGTCGAGTGTGTGGGGGGAACCGGCCCGTTCCAGGTGCTGACGGAGCGTGGAACGTTCGTGAGCGACAAGGTGTTCGTTGCGAACAATGCGCACGCGAGGTCTTTGGGAATTTCGCTTGATCGAATGGTTATCGTCCATACCTACGGTGCGCTGACACCTGAATTGGATGAGAGTGAACTGTCTCAATTGGGCAGTTTGCGTGAGTGGGCAAAGCTTCCGCCGACGGCCATGGGGACCACCATGAGAAAGTGGAAACGCCGCCTTCTCATTCGTAGTGGCTACTCTTACGAGCGAGAGACCAGCATTGACAAGATTCGTTCGATGTTGTCCTACTTGTACCGAAAGCGATATCCGGCGATGCGGGCCCACGGTTTCGAGTTTGTTTGGGGCGGCGGAGTGGGGATCACGTCCAATCGTGAAAGCTACTTTGGGGAGTTGAGGCCTGGGCTTTATGTTTCCGCCGGGTGCCAGGGTGCCGGCGTCTTGCGCGGAAACATTCACGGAAAGCTCCTGGCGGAGCTGGCCTGCGATTCTCAATCATCGGTCTTGACAGACCGCTTGAAGGTAAGCGGCCCCAACTGGATTCCTCCGGAGCCATTCCGCGGAATAGGCGCAATAGCGAAAATGGCATGGGGGCACTGGCAAGCGGGGCGTGATTGTTAGCAGGTGCGAAGTCCGGCCACCAGCCTTGCAGAAGTTTGGACCTGAGCCTCCTCCGAATTGATGGACACCTGTAGTAGGCTCGAAGAGCCATCAACCTGCTTTTGTCCAGTTCGCGTCGATACACTATTACTTCGAGTCCACGCCCTCAGTCAAAGGCGTGGCAGCCTCAATGTTTTAAGGGACGAGAATTCTCACTAGCTCGTCAACGCTGTGCTTTTCGATCTCATGGATCATGTTCCATGCGTGGGTAGTCGCTTTCTCACCCAGTTTGGGTGATACAATCGAAAAGAACTTCCGTTCAACGAGTTCCTGAGTTTGACTGCTTTGTTCAGCGGCACGTGGTCGCTCAACAAATGCCTCCGATGAAGCTCCGAACTTATCTGTTGCAATGACACGAACTGGATAAAGATCACATTCCCGGAACGAGCGATCCATGGCCGGATCATGCCGGAGCGCGACCTTTCGAGCCAGGGCAAGGACCGTTGGATCGGTAAGATCTTCTTCCCGCAGGCCTTGCGCTGGAGATCGGCCCAACCACTGCAGCGCCACCAAGTAAGGGGCGTGGAACTGCGCCTCAACTATAGAATTTGGCAACGGTCCACAAAAATGCAGGGGCAACTCCAGAAAAGCACGAATCTCTATTCTCTCCACATCCGAAGTGCCTTGCCTATTCTTGAGAAGGTCGATGGCATCGAGTGCTGATTGCAAATAATAGCAGCACGCGTACTCTTTGAAGTTCACGTCATCGATCTTCCATATAGCACCCAATCCATTCACAGCGAGTTGTGGGCGGAATTGGTCGGATCCTGACATGATCCAAAAGCCATTCGGACCATCAAAGATGTTTCGATTCCCAGCGTAACTTTCAGCTGCTAAATGTGCCGACAGAACGCCGATTTCGCCCGCGATTCCATATGCGTTCTTTAGCCAGCCGCAAGCGCCTCGATCCATGAATTTCCGTACGTTCGGCACGGGCGCTTGAGCGCCGGCCAACCCCATTGCATTCTCGATGAGAACATCAGACAGGGACAGCAGCTTAGCCGCCGACACCACCGACCCAAAAGTTTGCCAAGTTGAATAGCCCTTTACATTCTGACTGCGCTCATAAGTGGGCATGCAAGATTCGCCGATTCTCATGGACACTTCGTAGCCGGCGACAATTGCCGTCACAAGATCCGCTCCGTTCGCGCCAGCAACTTGTCCGACGGCCAGAGCAATCGGAACAACTGTGGCTCCCGGATGACCAATCAAGTCGTCGTCAAAATCGAGAGCGTTCGCCGTCTGTGCTCCATAGTAAGCAGCGTCGAGCAATCCAAGTCTGGCTGAGACTCCGGGAACGGCTACAGAACCCTGACCGCTCCTGCAGAGAACCTTTAACAGGGTTTTCGAAGGGACTAAATCGGCGCCGCCTACCATGCAGGAAATTGAATCAGCCAAACACAACTTGGCCTTACCGATCACTTCCGAAGGCAGCGATTCATACCTGAGCGACGACACCCATCGCGCCAATCTCTCGGTCGTTTTTGTCATGAAGTA
>NZ_FNCU01000079.1:0-27018 GCF_900099855.1 Bradyrhizobium sp. Rc2d
TACAACCGCAAAGACGTCGATGCGATGGCCAATGCGTTTACTGAGGATGCTATCAGGGTAACGCCGAGCGGGATGTTCGTTGGCCGAGAAGCCATTCGACGCAATCTGCAGGAGGTCGTTGCGCTCGGGCTCCATGACTACACGGTTCAGCGCACTGAATCCCGTACCGTCGGAAGCTTCGTGTTCAATGCTGGCGAATGGCACGCCAAGCTCGGCGATCAACCGCTACATGGCTACTACACTGCCATCATCGTCCGAGACGGCAATCGAGCCAAGATCATGGAAGAGACCGTGACCGTCGCCGCACCTGGGCGGTGATGGCTTCGCCAAGCGGCAAGCCGCTTGAAATGCCAATAGATGTAACGGCTGTTTGGTGGCGCTGACGTGGACCGCTGGCCTGCGCTCTATGAGTGCACGCCTAAGTGCCTTTATAAGCAACCAAGGCTTATATCTATTAGTAGCCGAGCTTATCGCTGGGGGTACCTGGGGTACCTTGTAGAGCGCAGGAATCAGGGAAACCGAACATTCAGCAGTGCTGGAGTGCCCATGTGGCTTAAAGAATTCTCTTGATTTCTCGTTATGGTTGATATTTCCTTGAGCTATATTTAGGGGGCAGTCTTCGATGAGGATTGCGGCCATATTTGCCGCCACGGCCTTTTGTGCCGGATGTGCCATTAAGCCGTTGCCTCAAGATGTGACCGGCAACGACACTTACCGCATTGTCGAAAAGATCCGGTGCGAGACTCGTGACGCAATACGCAGCTTTATTCTTGGCGAGCTAGACAAGCAGGATCGGTCGCTGGCTGATGCTCTTAGAAATGGTACTCTGACATTCGCCGAACTGAACCGATACAGACAGAAGCTAAGTCCAGAGGCGCAAACGGATTTCGATAAATACGATCAAGCTGCGATTGCCTACGATTTTACATTCGATATCACGGAAAAGAACAACGTAAGCGCTGGCGCAGATTTTCTCCGAACCTTCTCGAGGGGCCCTCTTACCTTGGGAGTGGCGGGCTCGAATGAAAGACAGCGACAGAACACCAGGAACTTCCGAGTAACAGACTCGTTCGAGGAGCTCGTAACGAAAGTTTCGGATGGCTACTGCACTGATCGTGAGCTCGCTCCGAACTATGTGTATCCCATCACGGGCTCCATAGGCATGGTAGAGTTAGTGGGTACGTTCTTGGACTTGAATCAATCGGGCAACCTGGCCGGCCCTAAAGATGCGCCAAATGTTCCGCAAGTCGCAGACACGATAGCATTCACGACGACCTTCACTGCCAGTACAAGCCCAAAGCTTGTTTTGACTCCGCTAGCCAAGGGCTTCGAATTTACAGGGGTGTCGCTCAGCGCTGACGCTAGCCGATCCGACATACACAAGGTGATAATTGCTCTTAGCCTCCCCCCGGAGAAGCAAAAGACAATAAAAGCGGCTCGGGCTTCAGCCAAAGCGGCCGCCAACAACATGATTGACTACCAAGTGTACCGAAACTTGACCAACCGAGGATTCATTGTCCTGCCCGGGACCTGAGTTCTTTCACACTAGGAGTAGCGTTGATGGATCGGCCATATCGATATCAAGGCTCGGACCCTTTGCACGTTTCTGCCGAGGCTGTGTTTGATGCTGTTAAGGCAATCGTAAGTTCTGGTCAGGAGCAAGCATTCATCGCCAAGTGCAACGAGGTGGGAGCATTCGTATCGGTCGAACCGCAGTTTATCAATCTCGTGAAGGATTTCATATTTGAAAACAAATCGATCAGCTCGATTGAGACGGCCCGTGAACTCTTGCGTTCAGCAAGATGCTCAAGAGGATTAGCCTCGAACTGAGGCGCTTCCGACGACGTGCAACACCGTCCACGCACGATGGATCTAGAGCTAGCCGCATTCTCAATGACATGCTTGATTGGCTAAGACGTGAGCCGTGCATAGGCCTCTTCAGAAGTCGTGTTGCTCGGTTGTTTCTTCAGCTCGTCGAATCGAGTGGCGAGTCCTGACCATATCTGGTCAATCCGTTCCATCCCTCCGGCATTTGCATGCCCTAAGCCCCCGGTGTGCGGCACCCCGTAGATCTCCGTGCCGTTGTATATCGTATGCGCTGGAGGGGCATGTGCCTCTTTGAGCTTTAGGTCGGCTAGCATCAGGGCTCGTCGAACAGAGTTGAACGTCTTTGCGCCAAGACAGATGGCTATAACAGGTTGGATTATCCTCATCTGAGGAAGGGTGTATGTCTCGGCGCAATAGAGCATGTCCTTCATCGGAACGTTGCCAGTCATGTTGCCCGGCTTGATAAAAACCAAAACATCGGTGGCATAGGTTTGCGCAAACTCCATGCGGAAATGTGTTCGGAGCAACGACTTCAGTCGCCGATTTGTTGGCAAGTACTCGTCCTGGCCAGCCGCCTTCCTGGCGCTGACCCGCTCGGACGTATTGTACCTTGGCTCTCTCAGAAATTTTTCGGAGGCCCAATCTTGTCCGATTAAGATTAGCGCAGCATCAACATTGCAGGCAGACTTGGTCCAAGGCACGACGTGTTCGCAGTCCCACATGCCTTGGTCGAAGCTGTGGAGATGATGATATGCTAGCTCGGTCTCGTTTCGCCTTTTAGCGACTAACTCGCCAAGTGCTGCAGACTTGTTCAAATCGCCCCTCTCTGGCCTCGCATTCAACTTGACGAGTTGTACCCTTCGGTAGAATCAGATGCGACAAGACAAAAGCCTGGAGGAAATGCGATGCGTGTTCAATTAATCATCGGTACAGCAGCCATCCTAGCCTTAAGCACTGCAAATGCATCGGCGTTCTCGATGAGCTTTCGGTGGTGCGGGCTCAGTTCTCCTGTGTTCTCGTTAAACAGTGTGCCCAAGGGCACGACTACTCTGCAATTCCACATGGTTGATCTTCAGGTGCCGAGCTACAATCACGGTGGCGGAACGGTGCCGTACAAGGGGCAATCAACGGTAGCTTGTGGGGCTCTGAATAACTACTCGCCACCAAGCCCACCTAGCGGCAGCCATTCTTATCAGATCACCGTCACCGCTTTCGGCTCGGGCAATTCGAACTTGGGATCAGCGACCTTCACGAGGGAATTCCCTGAGAAGAAATGAGCTGCTTGCATGTGTGCGTCTATCCACCTCTTAAGCACCGAGACTCATTAGTAGTACCGCTTACGGCTGGTGCACCCCGTAGAGCGCTGTAATCATGAGGCTACGGCAGCGCCTATACAACCTAAGAATATCTGGATTCACCATTCCGGATATGCACTTAGGTTGGATGCAGCTAAACTCTGCAAGAAAATAGCTATCAGGGGGCGAGGTGGTCGGGCGAAGGGTCTGCAGGCTGGCTATCAGGGTATCGCTGCTCGTCTGCGTCTTGAGCGCCAGCCCTATTTGGGCGCAGTCGACAAATGGCGCATCTATCGGTCCATGCGGGCTGGCGATCGGGAAATGGGCTTCCCCAAAGGAGGCCTGCGCTCTCGTCCACAAGGATGATGGCGTTGAGGCCTACCAGAAATACTGGGAGGGCGTGTTTATCACGGTGAAGCCACGCTCGATCGAATTTTATGAGAGTAACTGCTCGGTCAAGACAGCAAAACGACAAGGCTTCAAGTGTGTTTTGAACCTTTCGTGCTCCAGCGAAGGTGAGCAGTTCGCTCGCTCGCAGGTTATCGACATTCGAGATGAGGCGACATTTCGCCTTCCCGGGAAAGCGCTTCCGAAACGCAAGTGGGATTCGAATCAGTATTCGTATTGCGACCCATCAAGCACCGACGTTGACGGGACGAATCCAAGACATGCGGAGCCGAAGACATCGGAGTCCCCGAAGGTGGCTTCGGACGGACCAGATCGCATGAGCTTCGAAGGCATCCCGCCGAGGCGAGATCTCGCCTTTGTCCTCGGCAACGGCTGGGTAATATACGGAGACGGTTCGATCGATGCGGATGCGTCCAAGCGTTTGGAAGCGTTCCTAGCCGCCAACCATGTCCCAGAACGATCGCAGCTCAACCTAAATTCTCCAGGTGGAAGTCTCTTTGGAGGGATGGAACTTGGAAAAGTTATCCGGAAATACCAGCTGCGAACGGCCGTGGCTGCGAAGAACAGTTCCGACTCTGATATGGCTCCAGGTGGATGCTTCAGTGCTTGCGCACTAGCCTTCTTGGGCGGGGAATTCCGCTATCTATCGAAAGGATCCCGGTATGGAGTGCATAGATTTGCATTCAAGAACAATAGCACCTCGGACGGGATGGACATTGCTCAGATAGCATCCGCTGCTGTCGTTCAGTATCTACGAGATATGGAAATTGATACCAAGCTATTTACGCTTGCCTCATCGGCGGGACCATCCGAGATCTTTGAGCCGACACCTTCGCAGCTAAGTGAGTTGAACGTGGTCAACAATGGCGTGACCCGACCGAAATGGACGGTCGAGAGCATCTCCGATGGGATTTATCTCAAGGGAGAGCGAAACACGGTATTTGGAATCAACAAGTTCATCTTGACCTGCCAGTCTAAGAACGTCGGTCTGTATATTATTTTCGACCCTCAGAATCGTGAACAAGAAGTGCTTCGGTTCACAGCTGACTATCTTGTCGTTGATGGCGTGAGAGCACGCATTGACCATGCCAGGGCCTTTCGGTCAGTGAAGAACGGCTGGATAAACGCCGGGTATACCCTCACGGAGGGGCAACTCTCGGCAATTGCGAATGCGAAGACAGTTGGAGTTGCCATGCAGCCGAGCGCAGAGTCTCCGATCTTTCTGGGCTTTGATGCAATGCCCGTAGAGACTGGCGCAGCAAAAATGCAGGGTTTCATTCGTGCTTGCAGGTAGTGCATGCACTAATGCTCCTTCGGTACGTCACGAATACCAGAGAAGCGGATATGGACAAGCTAGGGGGCTTATCTTGAAAGGCGCAATTCTGTCACTTGCATTAATCGTCGTCACAACGCTTTCGGCGCAGGCCGCTGATGTGTGTAAGGCAATAGCTCTTCACGATGTGCCAGCTCTTAAGAATCCCACCTCCACGCTCAAAAAAGGCGAGTTGGATACTGCCATTACTCAATATCGCATAAACAAAAAGACAGGCGAAGGATCGTTCTGCTCCCATGGAGGATACTGCTATCCGACACACGTTCAGGAGAACGGGAATAAGGTGGAAGCGTTGAAACTTACCAACTGCCAAGTGGGTAAGAAAGATGACCTCGATGACCCGGAGGAAATATACTACAGCGTTGACGTAACCCGATCAAAAGTAGGCCCTTCAGAATTGAAGCGTGACGATGTTGATAACCGTCTTCTTGAGCTTGGACTTTGCTCGGGGTGCGCCAGCAATGCGGCCCACCTTTACGTGTTTCAGCCGCAGTCCCCCTGCGCCCGATTGGTGAGGGAGGTGCTTGAGGGCAATCCCGACGCAGTCAAGATCCTGTCGGCTGGACCTGCTTACTGCGAAATCGATTCAACGCCAGAGCGTGTAACTTGCGTTATCACAGACCCGACTGGAACTCCTTTGAACGTGAGAACTGCGCCATACGGGCGTGTTCTAGGCGCCATCGCTAACGGAAAACGCATCACGATCGTTGATCGCACAAAAGACAATCGAGGCAGAAACTGGGTTTACATCGCAGATCAAAATAAGAAGCCGTTGGGCTGGGTTTTCCGTGACTATGTTGATTGTCGTTGATGGCACGCCTGGGAGAGGCCGACGGCTCTAACGAGCTCCACGTCGTCAACTATTGGTTGGCGGTGACCCTTCGAAATCGCCACCACTTCTGCGACTTTGATTCTAGTTACTTCAACTCATTCCACTTGCTTGCTACCAAGCTCGATAGCCGCTCCGGTGTACCCCGCCAGCAGCCGGAGTCCAACCGATGACCGAGGATTGACGCTAAATCGGGCTATTCGCACCAAGTGTGGAAAAGCGATTCCAGATGGCGATCACCATTCCCGACCACCAAGATTTGCCACGGGACTTTTGACGTCAAGGTGTCCCAATGACTTCGTGTGCCGTCACTAAAGACATCAGAACCCCTTGCAGAATACTTGAATTGTCTAAGTACACATAAGAAGCTATATCGAGCCGAGATTATCTCTCCTGTTTTGTATCTGGCGACTCCCGATTTACTCGCACCATCTCGTGAATTCTCACAAGCGTACCTGACATAAATTTCTGCTTCATAAGCGGATGGCTTTGTCGATTCGGCATCCCCTGAAAAGACGATTTCGCTCACTTTGCAGAGGCTATTTTCGAACAGCGTTCGTGACTGCTTCATTCGGTCGCCTACGTATTCGGAAACCGTGCCGGGAGTACAAGTGGTCAAGCTATTCTCGAAGTTGCAGCCCACATTTGCGTTTGCCTGCTGAACACCTACCGCGAGCGCAATGGCAATGAGTCCGACATCCAGACGAAGTACGTGAGACACAGGGAACATGAATCCTTCACTCGAATTGGCGCCGCTAGAAGTCAGTAGGCGACGCTTCTGAGCGCTGTTCCGGTTTTTGCGCAAGCGCTTCGACCACCACGGCATTAGCCAAGGTGGGGCCCACAGGCCGCTCCCTAGAAGAGCAGTTTATACCCTTCAAGGGCGTGTCGAACTTCTCCAGCCTTCGGCAATTCTAGGTGATTCCCGCCATGGCCTCGGAAGGTTTCGATGTAAATGTGGCCACCACCTTTCAATACGGCATCCAAATCTGAAATGAAATGCTGGACCGGGTAATGGATGCAAAGGATCGCGGAGAACGAAGATTGGGCGAATGGTAATTTGCCTGCAGCTAGATCGGCAGCCACCACGGAAATGCGCCCGGCTAGCTGTTTGGTGTGGCGCCGTTCAGTTTCCGTTAGCGATCTAAGTCGATCTGTATCCTTATCACACGCAATCACGTCATAACCACGGGCGGCGATGGAGAAAGCGTTCCTGCCGAACCCGCACGGGGCGTCTAGGATTGGCTTGTCGTATGATGATGTAAATCGATCCAGGAACTGCAGTAGGAGTTTAGACGGTACGAGCAACGGCATCCCCTTCTCTGCTGCCTGCGCTCCGCCGCACTAGAGTGGGTACCGCCCCTCCGCATCGATGCGACTCCTATTGGTTTCCGCAGAAATTCCGTCGAGCGCATGTTCGTTTCTGATCAAGTTAATCAACTTGGGATCGAACTCACTCGAATCTATGTTTGCCTCTCTAATGCTGCCCCAGCGACGTAAACGACTCCATGAGTCTTTTTGCCTTCTCGACTGAGGCTCCTTCAAAAGGGAAGGCTCTTTCAGTTTGCTGCTGCATAGGAGGCGGTCTCCATGGGAGACTTTTCTCCGGTACGGGCATCCTTTCGAATCCGTCATGAGAAAAATGCGGGTGCCCACACAAACAGCAGATGCCTAAACTTCTTGCATTCGGCCAGATTGCACGCTATAGGGCGTAACGCAACAAGGGGGGCAACCTATGGTTAGTGGAAAGAAGATACTGTCACTGAGTGCAGCTTTGGCGTCATTGAGTTGTTTGCCGGCCTCAGCGGAAGCAAAGGCATCCCACCCTACAAGCGACACCAATAAGAGCATTGAAACTCAGGGAAGTCAGTCCACCCTTCAGCCGAACACTTATGTTCGTGCGGGCGACGACTTGCTCGGGTTTGTGACGACTGAGCGGGAAGATGGGACCGTGGTGGCGTATCATACCTCACACGCATCACACGCCTCGCACGCTTCTCATGCCTCGCATGCTTCCAGCAGGTACTGACGAGTCGGTCGAGCCGAACGAGATTGTTGTCGATTTCGACGCCAATGTTCAGGAGCTAGCGGCCCTCGAGGCCGCAGCTTATCGGTTGATCGGAGTGGCGAGCTGTAGCATTGACCGAGTCAATGATCGGTTCATCTGCAGCCTCGTTCCAAATGGAACGAAATCAAAACTGGACCCAGAGTCGCTTAAACTCAGGTTCATTCAAGTAGTCACTGACGAAAATGTTCGGCATCGGATGGCCGAGCGTACGCAGGGTACCAGAAATGTGATTCTGGCCTTGGCGTTCGGCTCGCTCGCTACCGAACAACGCTGAATGGTTGTGGGTTCGAATGGCGGGCTTTCGATCAGCGGAAGAGTTTTGGCCGAATCCCAAGGACCTTTCGCTTTTACCGTTCAACTTTGAACGAGTTGGCTCAACCGGCCAAGTCTTGATCTCCAACATGGTAGGCGACTTTGTTCGCCTGTCAGACCAGGACTTCGATCGCCTTACACGGCTCGATGTTAAGTCTGGCGATGGCCTTTATGAGCGTGCGTATGCGGCGCACCTAATCACTGGCGCTACGCAGAAGTCCCAAAAGCAGCTTCTAGCTCTTCGGCTCCGGTCTCGAATGTCGTTCTTACGACAAGCGACGCCGCTGCACATCTTTGTCGTTACGTTGAGGTGCGAACATTCGTGCCCATACTGTCAGGTGTCCCGTCAAAGCACTGACCGCTCTCGCTTCGATATGAGCGAACAAACGGCCATGCGGTCGCTAGATATTGCGTTTCAAAGTCAGTCGAAGCGTATCAAGATCGAGTTTCAGGGTGGTGAGCCCTTGCTAAATTTCGACTTGATCAAAACGATCGTTGTTGAGGCTAAGAAGCGGTCTAGTGCAAGCGGCAAGCTCGCAGATTTCGTAATAGCGTCAAACCTAGCCTTGCTAGACGATCACGTGCTGTCGTTTTGCAAGGAGTACGACATTCTGCTCTCTACCTCGCTCGATGGGCCGGCAGATTTACACAACAAGAACAGGCCTCGTCCTGGTGGCAACAGTTACGAGCTAGCGGTTGCTGGAATTCGGCGTGCACAGAGCGAGCTCGGACCTGACCGAGTGGGGGCCTTGATGACCACCACCGAGGCAAGCCTCGAACGAGTAGACGAGATAATTGACGAATATTTGCGGTTGGAGCTGGATGGCATCTTTCTGCGCCCCCTTTCCCCGTTCGGCTTCGCCGTCAAGACGAAGCTGTACCAGCGATACGATACAGAGAAATGGCTAGCATTCTTCGAGAGGGGGTTGCGGCGCATCCTGGAGATCAATCGTGGCGGTAGGCCCTTCAGAGAGCTTTACTCTTCCCTGCTGATGCAGCGGATGTTTACAGACAAGCCGATCGGCTACGTCGACCTACGTAGCCCGGCTGGGATTGGGCTCGGAGCTCTTGTTTATAACTACGACGGAAACGTCTACGCTTCAGACGAGGGTAGAATGTTAGCGGAGGCAGGCGACAAGACTTTCGCCCTCGGCCACGTGTCCGAAGCGAGCTACCGTTCCTTGGTTCTGTCCGATAATTTGGTCAATGCAGTATCCGAGTCTCTGAGCCAATGTGCGCCACAATGCTCGAATTGCGTTTACGAGAGCCATTGCGGAGCAGATCCCGTTTATCATCACGCCACCCAAGGCGACCCGGTAGGTATAAAGCCGCTTTCGGGCTTCTGCGCCCGCCAGAAAGGGGTAATGAGCATTTTGCTAGGAATGCTCGAGAATCCTGAAGATCGAGCTATCTTGAGGCGGTGGATCAATTGAAGCCCCTTCCGCTAATCGGCACAGCGCTTGACTGCGTAGGGCTGCCGCAGAACTGCGATCGATCCGTGTTGAGACTCAGATCCCTTGAGCGGGAACCTGATAAAGATGCATGCGACTTCGCGGTCGTGCGCAACGTGTCTGAGTATCAACAGGCTAAGGAAAGGGGCTGGTCGTCTATATTCTTTGTTTGCGGCCATCTCGAGGAAACATCGAAGGTTATTGACGCAGAGAGCTCACGGACGGTCGTAGTCCCGGCGGCGCAATATGATTACCTCAGCGATGGGGACGTTCTCGGACTGCGTCACTCGTCGAGGCGCTTTCGCGTTTTGTTTAGGCAGAATTCGAAGCACAATTCCTTTCTGGTCACTGAGCGCTGTAACAACTACTGCTTGATGTGCTCCCAGCCGCCTAAGAACGTTGATGACGGCTGGATCTTGGACGAGATCAGAGACAGTTTGCCTTTGATCGATCCTAGCACTCCATTCTTGACCTTCACCGGAGGCGAGCCGCTAACCGAGTGGCAGCGATTCTTGGAAGTGCTTCAGCAATGCAAAGCGCAGCTGCCGAGTACAGCGATTCAAGTTCTGACAAATGGCAGGGCGTTTGCCAGCTCGGAAATTGTGGATGGTTGGCGGGCCGTTGCGCATTCAAATCTGACCGCCGCTATTCCCGTATATTCTGCCGTCGACCACATTCACGACTACGTTGTCCAGGCCAAAGGTGCCTTCGACGAAACGATCCTAGGCATTCTTAAGTTGGCGGATCGAGGCCAGCGAATCGAAATACGAGTGGTGTTGCACGCTTTAACAGCGCCGCACATTGCTCAAACGTGTGCTTGGATCGCCCGGAACTTACCCTTCGTCAATCACGTCGCCCTTATGGGGCTCGAAAACACCGGTTTTGCAATCGCAAACGAAGCTGCGTTGTGGATCGACCCTCTCGATTATCAGGATGCCCTCGTCGAGGCAGTCGAGAGCCTCGATTCGGCCAGGGTGAACGTTTCAATATACAACTTGCCGAGATGCATCCTCTCCCGCTCATTATGGCAATATGCGGTGAAGTCGATCTCTGATTGGAAAAACGGCTACGTCGATGAATGCTCGAGATGTGCCGAGATCGATGAGTGTGGAGGATTCTTTACATCCGGCCGACCACGTCTAAGCCGTGGCATTAGAGCCATTAGCTAAGTTAGTCAGTTGTCAGTGTCCTCGCCCTCGTCATCTTGATCGGCACCTCGAAAGGGGTCCTCCACATAGACGATGCAGCCGTTCATAAAATGTGATGGCGTTCCCTCGAAGCGGACATTGCAGCTCCGAGCTTACCTGGTGCGCTTCCGCCCACCGGTATCCGGCCGCATGGCCCGAGCAGTCATCGGAGCAGTCATGGCCGCCGAATTCTCGTGCAGATGATGGCGTGGCCGTGAACGTAACAGCTGCCATCAACAATGGAGCCAAGCCAATTTTCCCACAGCAAGGATGTAGATGTCGACCAATTGGCTCTACAGACCTAGCGTTGAAGAACTGAACGTAAACGGGAGACCGCTCAACCGCCCCGTACCAGGAATGGTAATTCAAATTGGTGTGTGTGAAGGTATTCTTCAAAGCACTTTGGCCGTCTGTCGGCTGAAGTGCGAGCGGAAGGAGGGTTGACGGTTACATCGATAGACCATCGAACATCCAACCGAGGCCACGAACGCAGTGAGTATCGCCGCAGGCGATTGTCGGCGGTTAGACAATGGTGACCCTGGTGGTGATGGTGACGCCGTAGTTGCTTCGGTGGTGAATCATCTACCGCTGTTTACATGAAGCCAGCAAGAGCTTCGCAGCGGCTTCGCCGCTTACATCATGGTGATGGTTCGGCTGAAGTGGGATTGAAAGCTCACCGCAAGATCGGACCTTGGTACTTTAGATCGGCTGTCGATGGTCTTCTGGACGTCGATGCCGAAGAGACCGTAGCCACGAGCGTAGCTAGTATCGTCCGATAGGACGACTTGGTGGTGGGCTGGATCGGTCGCTTCCACTGGCGACAGAGCCTGGTGCAATGCGGTGTGGCACCCCTATTTTTCCCAGGGTCGCAACCGAGAGGGCTGAGTTGGCTGCCGGCCTGGCGCCCGAATATGGATGATTGTCATCGCAGCTTCTAAGTGCACTCAGGTGTAGGTTTGAGTCCGACTGCCGCCATCCAGCGCCCGATACTTTAGTTGCATTGCGAGTATAGCGCTCGAAACGATTGAAAATCGCAGACGAATCAAGCGATTTTAGAGGCTTAAGCACCCTGCAGATTGTGGTTCTAACAAATGCTAAATCAGATTCTCTATGGTCCGCCAGGAACAGGCAAGACATTCGCCGTCATTGAACTAGCGCTCGACATCTTGGACCCGGGCTACCTGGAAGCAAATCGCTCCAATCGGACCGCCTTGAAGAGGCGATTTGATGAATTGTCATCAGACGGAGAGGTTCGCTTCGTTACCTTCCATCAAAGCTTCAGCTACGAAGATTTCGTAGAGGGCCTTCGGGCAGATCATGATGCTGACGGGCAACTTAGGTATGCGGTCGAAGACGGAATATTCAAGATTCTTTGTGAAACCGCAGCTGCCAAGGTCACTCAGCAGGCAGCCGCACCTGTGTCCATCGAAGGCCGCCGCATCTGGAAAATGTCACTAGGCAACACTCAGGCGAGCGATGCCTACATTTACGATGAGTGCATCGAAAATAACTACATTCTTCTCGGGTACGGGGGCGATACAGATTTCGGCGGCTGCAAAAGCCGAGAAGACGTTTTTGAACGATCACAGAGGGCGGGAAAATCAGACGAGGAGGATTCTTACGCCATTACGGCCGTGACCAATTTTTTGCTCAAGATGAAGAAGGGCGACGTCGTGGTCGTCTCGGACGGGAATACAAAATTCAGAGCCATAGCCGAGGTAACTGGCGACTACCGCCAAATAGCACGAGAACCTCAGGGGGATGGCGATGACAAATATGGGCAATGCCGCGATGTAAAGTGGCTGCGAGTTTATTCGCCCTCTCTGCCGTATGATCAGCTCATGCGGAACCAGTTTAGCCAGATGACGCTGTATGAGCTGAAGTCGCATTCGATCGACAAAGCGAAACTCACAAGCCTACTGGGGGACACTGGTAGCCCTGTTTCCACGAGTGCAAGCACGTATCCAGCATTTCGTATCGGCGATACATTCGGTAGCGGATACGAAGTTGTTTATGCGTCCAATGACGTTGTCGAGCTGATTAAGCCCAACAAGAAGCGTCTCCCCATCGGAATGAGCCTGATAAGAGACTTGGCTGATTGTGTGCGAGAAGGAAAGCTGACTGTCGCTAACATCCGACAAAAAGAAGTGTTCGAGAAGATGCCCGGCTCCCTGTTAGAGCCGTATCTTGTCAACGGATATGAAAACATCCTGTCAGTTCTTGTCGATCGTTATCTTGGCTTCGAAAATCGTTCATCAGCCGACGCACCGGTCGTCAGCCGCCCGAAAGTCCTGATCATTGATGAAATCAATCGCGGAAATGTTTCAAAGATATTCGGAGAGCTCATCACACTGATTGAGCCGTCGAAGCGAAAGGATGCGGAAGAAGCCCTGGAGGTAATTCTCCCGTACTCCAAGTCACGATTCAGCGTACCCGCAAACGTTCACATCATCGGGACGATGAACACCGCTGATCGGTCGCTGACCAGCTTAGACATTGCTTTGCGAAGGCGGTTTCATTTTAGAGAGATGCTTCCACGCCCAGAGCTACTGAGCGCAATCGAGCTGCAAGGGCTCAATATAGGACAAATGCTATCCGTCATGAACGAGCGGATTGAGGTGCTGTTGGACCGAGATCATCGCCTTGGCCACGCATACTTCCTTCCCTTGCGTGAGGACAGAAGTGTCGAGTTGCTGAGTTCGATCTTCCGACAGCAAATCATGCCTCTGCTGCAAGAATATTTTTTCGACGACTGGGAGCGCATTCAGATGGTCCTAAATGATTCTCGAAAGGCGCCGGAGAACCGGTTCTTGCACAGACCAGACGTCAATATCTTAGCGCTCTTTGGGGACGAAGGATCTGTCGCCGAGCGATCTGGCCGCTGGATGATAAACGATCTCGCCTTTGGTCGGATCGAAGCCTACCTCGGCATTGTCGATCATGAACTGAAGCCAGCCGCATTGGCGACCGAGAGGGAGGCTACCCATGGCCCGTATACCATAAAGCAGCTGTCCAGCGGCACGATCGAAGTGTGGAACAACGGCCAGAAAGAAGAAGTTGCGAAGAAGCCCTTGCTTGAAATTGCGAGTAAATTGGGACTCCCAATGACCTGGACGACGGGTGCGACGATGAATACTCGGCACTTAGGAAAGAAGGTCATTGAGGCGCTTGGGAAAGCCAATCTGTGACCACACTCGTCACGGTTCGTGAGTATGCCCGGCTCACATCCAGCACGCTGGCTGAGCCGTCGCTCGATCGACGGCAAGTATCTCAGTCTGCATTCGATTGGCTCTGTAGATTAAGTTCCAAGCTAAGCCAATCGGGCGCCTCGCTTGTTGAGTTAGAGGATCGGAAATGGCTGCGTCTCGACAACTACGTAGGCGTGATTGAGACGCCCTGTGGGACTCGCGTTGAGATTCTTCCGAAGCACCTTGAGGAAGGTGAAAGCCTCGAGGCAGCGAGATCTCTTCTCATTAAAATGATTCGCACGACGTTTGATCTTCCCGCTAGAGACGTCGGACCGTCGAGTTTGCAGAAGTTCAATGCCCCACTCAATGAATGGGTTATGAGGCAATTCCTAGTCTCGCTAGATCACCTAATAAAGCGAGGAATTAGGTCCGAATATCAGTTGGTAGAGGACGAGCAACGGTTTCTTCGCGGTCAATTGAGCCGTGCTAGGCAAATGAGGCAGCGACTGGATCGGCAACATTTCTTCCACATCCGACACGACGTTTTCTCCGCTAATCGTTCCGAAAACCGGTTGCTGAAACTTGCGGCGGAGCGGGTATGCCGGGCAACTCAAGTGCCTTCTAATTGGAGGCTCTCCCACGAGTTAAGAGAGTATCTGTCCGAAGTTGATGCAAGCCGAGAAGTCGCGGCTGACTTCGAAAGGTGGCGAGATGATAGATTGATGGCGCACTATCAGGGCGTCAAACCCTGGTGCGAGCTGATACTAGGTGAGGAAATGCCAACGTCCGTAGCCGGGACGTGGGAAGGGATTAGCCTTCTGTTTCCTATGGAAAAACTCTTTGAGAGATATGTCGCAAGCTGTTTGAGGCGCACACTTCGACGTGACGCTAGACTGCGCACGCAGCCCAAGCAGCATTTCCTTTGCGAGCACGACGATCGCAGTCTGTTTTGTCTTCAACCCGACATAGTCATTGACTGCGAGACTGCCAGATGGGTGCTCGATACAAAGTGGAAGCTAGTAGATAGCGCTAACTCGCAAAACAACTACAACCTAAAACAGGCCGATTTCTACCAGTTGTTCGCCTATGGCAAGACGTACCTGCAAAATTCTACCCAGGGCAATCTTGCGCTGGTCTATCCACAGCGACAAGCGTTCAAAGCAGCGCTCCGGAAGTTCACCTTCGCTGACAAGCTCGATCTATGGGTACTTCCGTTCGACTTGGACGCCGGTGTGTTGATCGATGCGGCTTTGTGTGATCTCCCCGTTGGTACTCCTACTCCCCGCTGCCAGGAATTCAGAAAAGGATAGCCGCATTCTCGATCAGTTAAGCCAACGGCTCGTCTTAGTGAGTTGAACGTTTTTGCGCCGAAGCAGATCGCCATGAGCGCCTCGACGACACATGTCCATCTCAATATAGCTGGGGCCAGATTGTAACGACGGGAGTAGTTGCGGCTTCGGATGACTATTCCCTTTGCGCCTTCTCAACTTTTGATAGTCTTCGTGCGAACGCTACGTCCCCACGTTATTGGATTGCAGGCAATAAAACCCGATGACACGCTTGACCTCAGTTACAATCCGGAGATTCAAACGAATCGAGCAGGTTTCTATTCCTCTCGACGACGTGACCCTGCTCATCGGCGCAAATAATTCCGGTAAAAGCAGTATACTTCAGGCAATTCATTTTGCCGTATCAATTGCACAAACCGCTCGCCTGGTGGGAGAAGGGGTTGCTTGGCGGCAGGACACCTACGAATTGTCGTTCAACCCATCGCAGTTGCTCTACTCGCCCGTGGCAGACGTGCTCTCGCTGGCCACCGGCGGCACCTTGCTGGAGCCGAGACAAAGTCAGATTGAGATCGAGATTGCAGCGGAAGACGGGCTACGCACAACGGTCGGACTACGGCGAGGCAGAAACCGGAACATCGCAGTGAGCATAGCTGGCCGAGCCATTGGCGAGCAGTTGATGAATTTAGCAAGTCCATTCACGATCTATGCACCGGGGCTGGCTGGGGTACCTAAGGAAGAGCGATTTATGTCTCCTGGCGTTGTCAGGCGAATCGTCGCCCGTGGTGATGCAAACCTAACGCTTCGGAACGTTTTGAGGATGCTGCATGCAAACGAGGTTGCATGGCGTGGATTCTTATCGAACATGCAGTCGCTCTTCCCAGGAATCAGTATCGATTTAGAGTTTAATTCCGATACGGACGAAGTAATCGGCGTCTATTTTGGTTATGGAGGTGGTCAGCGCTTCCCGATTGACGCAGCGGGAACGTCAATCCTTCAAGCGTCGCAGCTGCTCGCATACATATCACTTTTTGCGCCTCGAGTTCTGATACTGGACGAGCCGGACTCCCATCTGCATCCTGATAATCAGCGCCTCTTGTGCGATCTCGTATCAAAGCTCGCTGCAGAACGTGGCTTTCAGGCGATCCTTAGCACGCATTCAAGACATGTGCTCGACTCGCTGAAAGGACGAGGCAGGGTCATTTGGTTGAGTAAAGGCGCTATCGTAGATCAGCCCGATCTCACCACAACGGCCGTGCTACTCGATATTGGAGCCCTGGACTCCGTAGACTACTTTGCCGATGGAGAGCTTCGCTGCGTCGTAGCTACAGAAGATACGGACAAAGACGCACTCAAAGCTATTTTGTGGAGCAATGGATTTGTCGAGCAGGATACGGAAGTTGCTTCGTATACAGGATGTAGCAAAGTAGATGCCGCTGTAGTTCTGGGGCAGTTTTTGATGGATAAAGCTCAACACGTGAAGCTCGTCGTTCATCGTGATCGCGACTATATGGCCCTCGATCGCTCAAATGCCTTTGAGCATAGGTTAACTCAAGCGGGCATAACGCCTCTCCTCACCGACAGTAATGACATCGAGTCCTACTTCCTGAACGCCGAGCACTTGCATTTTTTGAACCCGACCATGCCTGCTGTTCGTATTCAAGAGTTGATCGAATTGGCTACCAACGAGCTGCGGGAAAAATCGATTGCGGCGGTCGTTAACTTGCGCACAGAGGAGGCATTCCGGCGCCGACAAAGCGGCGGCGCACCGCCGAATCACGGCGAAATAGCGGTTTCCGCCGCCGCTGACTATGAAGCTGATACAGCTAAAATGCGCCGAGGAAAGCTAATTCTTGGACGGCTTAAATCGTTGATACAGGAAGAGATCGCGGAAAACCCTCGCATCTTTTTTCCAAGCAACCATCTTAGATCCGAGAGGTTGTCAGAAATCGCAGCTACCATTTGGCCCGCAGCTTAGAATGCCACCTAATCCGCGGAGAAGAATGCTGATCCGCCCAGCGGATCAGCTCTCGCTCCTCTATATTTGGTGATCAAGCCACTTTGCGTGTCGGCAGCGGTCTCGGCCCCTTACCTTCGCTCAACTGTGAGTCAAGCTCACCAGCCCGAACGGCCTTGATTAACGCATCGATCAGGCCCGGCAGCTTCTCTAACGATCCAACGGCGATCGCTGCCTTGCCCTTTTCGAACTCGATGCGTTTCGATCCGACCTTGACGGTCATCACACAGCTGCCGCTCGGATCCTGCTGCCACCACTTGCTCGTGCGGAGCGGTCTTTCGACCAGCACCTTCTCGCCATCCTCCTTCTTTTCCCAGCGCTTGATACGCCTCTGGTACGTCGGATCGGCAAGGAGCTTCTTTTGATCTTCCAAGCGGGACACCATGCGTTCTCGCTTGATGATCAATGGGTCAGAGCTGATCTTGGGCTGGGGAACGAAAGTGAGAGACTTCAGAATTGAGGTCGACATTTCGAGGCTCCTGGCTGTCGAGTTGAGGTAACGCCAGCCCGGCATAAAGCCTTCGATCAGACGGTCGAGCTAAAAAGGCCGGACCTGGCTCGGCAACGGCGTTGGCGGGGTCTTGCACCAGAACGTCTCGTGACCACCCGCTCGCCGAGTTCAGGCGGCAAACGGCTATCCAGATCGGCGGCCGGTCGGACGGTGCAAACTAGGACTACCACAGATCGAATAGACGGTTTATGCTTCCTATTACGCTTGCGCAGTTACGACACAGCCGACCGTCTCAATTCCTTTGTCATTTACTTGCTAAAACGAGCCCTGAATGAGAGCAACCCGTATGGGCAATTCAAGCACTGGTTACAACCGTTGGGCTCGGCCCAGTTACGAGGTTAAGGTTCGCGGGACCATGCATCTTTGGGGCTCCGCTGGTATCACGAAAGACATCGTATTCGAAAAGCCGCTCGTGCTGCACATTCACAACGACTTATTTGGCGAAAAGATAACCTTCGGAACACGAAAGGCCTCAGGAGCCCAGGAAATCATAGGGACTCTCCAGCCTGGAGAATGCGTTTCGATTCCCCTTCATGACATAGCTGGAGTTTTTGCCTCCTGCGAGCAAGACTCCACCGTATCTTGCCTAATCAGTGATTGAAGCACGGCATGCAGACCATCCTGCACTAAACGAACAAGAGACTAACATATGGCACCGGTAGCTGCGAAACCCATTTCCCTGACCGTAAGGCCGCTCCAAGTCGCAAATCTTTGCTTTGAGGTCGGTGGCATTCTTGGAGAGTCCTTCGTGGAGCTGGGCTCACAAGTAAGCGCTTTCAATTTCGACCGTTTCTACATGACTCTTCGTGGCGTCTATCCTCCCACCACGGGGGGCCCGGCGGTGCATCCTGCCACGACAGATGACCCGAGTCGTCTGAAGTACGACTCGGATGGCATTGATGCCGTAACCAAACACGCCCCGAAATCGACGCCGGCCCCGAACACGTCATTCGACGAGCCTATTCCTATCGGCAGTACTGGCGGCATGCTCGATTTGTGGGATTTCGGGGGTAAGGCGTTGGCAGCGATGCGTGCGGAAACCGCGAAGTCTGCCTTGAACAAGGCGGTCAATGCGCGAGCGAACGCCTTTATCACGAAATATGGAGGTGCGGCGGCCATCGCAGACGTTATGAGAAAAGTCATGCCTCAAAGGGGCGATTATCTGAACCGCCTGTCCGAGCTTTCCATTGGCTTGAAGGATTTACTTGAGGCCGCATACCTTCAGGATTTTGGTGTGAACACCGTGATAAGAAAAACATCCACGGTGACCAGTGCGACGTCAGGCCCCAATAAGGGAAGTTCGATGACGAAGGGTCCCGATGAAAAGGTGCTCACCACAGCAACGAATGATTTTATCGGCACGGAGAATCAAAAATCCGAAACTACAGGGTTTGAATACAGGTCGCCGAACCATGAAAACCAGGCGCGGGATGCGCGGACCCAGATCGGCCTCGGCGAAGAGATCATTTCCTTCGTGAAGGAAACGCACTTCCTTGACCGCCTGGAGGAGGTATACCGAAATGAATTGGAATCCATCGATGCCGACGTCAACCAATTGCAGGTCGCTTACTTGAATACGATCCTGATGTCGCCCATTGATGGCATCGTGACTGGTGTTTACAAGAACCCCGGCGATCCGATCGCCGCTGGCGAGCCGGTCTATCGGGTGGAGAACAACGCGGTAGTCCTCATTGTTGCGAGAGTCGTTTGCCGTGAACCGATTGCGATTGGCTCGATACTGCAAGTCAAGACAACGTTATTCGATGCTGCGGGCTCGCCGGCGGTGGTCATAGAAGCCCCGATCGTATCGGTCCGAGGACAGGGCCAGGCTGGCCAGTGGGAAGTAGTCGCAAAGCAATCGAACCGCGACGCCGCCGGCAAACAGATATTCCCAATTGGCTACAATTTCGACTACGACAATACTGAGGTGAATATTGTTGGAGTGGGTCATAGTTGAATTTATTTGGATGCCAAGCGCAGCGACGTGAGCCTTGTGCAACCCTTAAGTCTTGACAGCTCTCCTGCTTCACCAGTCTCTAGAACTCCGGGTGTGAACTCCGTGCTCCTGACAAGCAAGTCTGAATAGAGTAGCCTACATGCGGATAGCAGACCCCGATGATGGCACAAAATGGGGCGGTGGGGGAGGCGGTGGCGGGACCGCTCCTGGGCCTCTCGTCGTCATTAGCATCGGCGGTCCCGGCGTGCTTGTGGAGGGTGGAGAAAGCATCCCGTACGACGAAGAAGTTGTAATTACAGCCAGACCGCCCGCCCCTCGGGAATCTTCAGGGGGGCGGGTAAATCCAGCTGCAGCACCACGTGAAGGCGCCCCCGCACGTAGTCGATTTCCATCAGGCGCTTCACCATCGCTGAATGATAGCAAGCTAGACAACAGCCGCTTGGCTCCCAAGCCCCCGGGCCCGGCTGTGACTGCCATGCCAGACTGGACGACGCAGACGGAATGGGCATTCCCCGCACCCGACCGCAGACTAATTCAGCCCATCACGAGCGTCGACACCGGCAGCCGACCCTTGAACTTTTTGTTAAACAAAATACTGCTGCCCTGGAGTAATGCCGCAGCGTTCTCAACGAACGTCAAGCTGGCGATGATAATCGGTCTCGAGGATGCCCTGAGAGATATCGATGATGCCCTGAGCCACAGTATTTTCGGACAGGAATATCGGGCGGCACAAGCATTGTTACCAATGAATGCAGCGATGGGACTTGCCATCGAAGTGGGCCCAGCCATGGAATTCATGGCAGCTCAAATGACCACTTGGTGGTCCACTTTCTCCAGAAGCCCACGTGTATTGAATGCTTTTCTCTTTCCCGTCTTCTCTACGCTCGGAGCCGATACAGGCTCCATCTCCAGTCTGGGCCGGGCGATCGAGGGTACCCTACCACCCGAGTCATTTGCCGGAGTAATCAATGAAGCCGAATTTAGTAGTCATCCAGCGGTAATAGATCGGCTGAGCCGAGCCCGACAATTTGACGTTGGAGGCTATAAGAGTCTCACAGGGAAAGGTGAATACGGTCGCCCGTTCGACCATCTCGATAGTGACGAGGCACTGCAGAATGCTTTCGTAAGAAACGTTAGAGACGTAAACAGGACAGATCCAATGTTGGCGGATAATCCCGCCACTGCACTGTCGCCAGCACTCCATCAACAGATCAGGAATTTGACAGCTGTCGAGATGGAAGGAATGTCAGCCGAGCAGGTGCTGCGGTTCCATATCGAACAAATGCGCCCGTTCACGCCGGACTACGTCTTGGTAGTCTTGGAAAACCTGAGTCTCGCTTACATCAGAATGAATGGTCTCTGAAATTCAGTCACACCGTGCGGTCGCTGAAGCGCTGCCGCCGTTGCAGCTTAATAGCAAACCCCGAGAGATTGATCTCAGCCTGCCCGATTTAATTTAAAGCTAAATAGTCTCTGAGCGGCATCCCGCCGCAATGGAGACTACCAATGAAATACGAGACCTCAGACACAATCACCGAAACAAGGCGAGCGTTCGCACCGATTTCAACAAAAGCAAAGCCACATGGCAATGGTCAGGAACCTACTTTTCCGCCCGACAAGGACATTATCCTCTGGCTGAGTAAGAATGCCCCGGCCAACTTCGACGAGCTGATCGACATCCGCTATTCTCTCTATCACCGATGCAACCGAGCTGGATATCGGGTCAAGAGGCTGAACGATGAAGAGCTCACCATCGCAGGACGTCAGAGCTCACTACACATCGTGAGCAATCAGGCCCGTCGCTTTTTGCTGACCAAACTGCGAGAGCTGGCGAAGGAAAAGGGATGGCAGGGAGCACTGCCTCGGAGCAGGCGTGCAGCCCGGAAAGCCGTAGTCAGCTAACTGGTCGTCAACGCTGGCAGGCCCCAGCCCGCAACGAGGAACCTTTTAGGCTGCCTGCGCTTTTGCCACTGGAGCGGCAGATCCACGGGCGGCAATGTTCAATTGGTTCAACTCAGATAGCCAAAGGACACGGCACGATCGAAGATACCTCGAGGCGAGGGCTCGCCGCCTTTTGCACAGCTACCTCACGTCCACTGATGAACAGAAACGGCGCTACTATCAGGTGATCGCCGGGGCTGCAGCAGCATGCCAGCCGGAAGTTTCAAATCCGAGCTTGGATAATGAAAAGCTCGCCAACGAGAGTGCGGAGGTAGCCATCAAGGTCCTCAAATCACGTGTTGGGCAAGCAAGGGATGAGCACGACCAGCTAGCCGTACTGATCACAGACGCCTACGCAACCGTGGCGATTGCCTACCGGCGTGCTGCTGCAGCCTACACGGCTGACAAAGAAATGGAGCGCCTAGGGACCGCAGCTGTGCATCTAGTCACCATAGCGAATTCGTATATCAACGCTGAATCGAAGTGGGTAGAGACGGAGACCTAACCGGATTGGCCAGCGGTATCAACGTGTCTCGATGTGACGGCCACTCAGGATTTCCGTCTGCGAGGACGCTTCACCAATGTTTGTCGGGGCCAAGTTGAAGGCGTACTCTTGGTGCGAACCGGGCAAGCTTGGCCTGCATGAGGCGAAGAAGTCCTGGGCTCATCAC
Organism: Bradyrhizobium sp. Rc2d; assembly: GCF_900099855.1. Taxonomy (NCBI): domain Bacteria; kingdom Pseudomonadati; phylum Pseudomonadota; class Alphaproteobacteria; order Hyphomicrobiales; family Nitrobacteraceae; genus Bradyrhizobium; species Bradyrhizobium sp. Rc2d. The sequence goes on from NZ_FNCU01000079.1 coordinate 22,282, forward strand.
GACGACCGTCTTAGTCCCCGGCTTTTTGCGAAACCCGGTATTTCGTCCAACTGCTTGTGAAAGCTGAGCTGCATAGTACTTGCCGATGGTTTCCTCCAATTCGAGCCAACGGCTAAGGGCATTCAATCGCCCGTAGACTTCGGGATGGATGTACGTGAGCACGACAAAGACGTTTTCGTCGGACCAACCGTTGTAGCCCTTCATACCCTGGAACGTTCTGGCTCTCTCTCCCTTTAAGTCCCCAAGCTTGTCCGCAATCACGACATTCCGATTGCCGCCAGCCAGGATATCAGTTGCCAACTTCTGGATCCGTTGGGCGCTTGCATTCTTGTTCTTTACGACCGGTACATCGACGGGGTACACGCCTGGAAGATTGTCCAGGCTCAACCGCAAAAGCGGGCGGTTCAGCTTCAACTTGTATAACGCTGCGATTGCGTCCGTTGTGAAACTCTCCGTCGTCAAGAATATCCAGCTGGTGCTGTCTGCTGTTGGCCTACGCTTAGCGCAGAAGTAATAGGGCTTACCATCCTGGCTGATATAGATTGCCTTAACGCCATTCTCTCGACCGAAGGGCTGCGAGGCGAAATCGACCTGCACTCGCTCGAAGTGGGCAAGGTCGAGGAATCGAAGTTCGCTGTAATCGTCAAACTCGATGTTGGAGAGTGCCAGATCGTCCTTCTTCATTCTGTAGAAGGATTCCTTGCGCTCTCGGAGAGTTTGCGTTTGCCAGTTCCAACGGCTGTGGACCGAAAGGTGCTTATACATCCCTTCCGACAGGATGTGCGCAAACTCGTCCCACTCGGGCTCGTCAAACACGACCTTCTCGAACAAGAGCTCTGCCCGAAGTTCATCAAGCTTGCCGGGGTCCATCTGAGGGTCGAACCTCGGATGATGCCAGACTCTGTTCAAGTGAGTGCGATACCATAAAGTCGCCGTGGCGTGCGTGGTAAAGAGAACCGTCGTACCTGTGAAGAGCGAGGTCCCATCACCGGCCAGCCACAGCGCTTTACGAACACGTTCTAGCTCATCGTACACCATGGACTGGCTGTCGGCCATCTGACGCAGAACGGAAAGGATGTTTCCTCTTTCCTCGAAATCGTCTTGCATCGAATGGACGCCGCATTTTGCGCATGCCTCTTCATAATAGTCCCAAAACCGCTTCACCACGAAGGCTCGTCGGGTGTCGCTGGCGTATTCTAATGCCTTCTCTTCAGCTTGGGCTCGGCTCCGAAAAGCGAACACGAAGAAGCGGACCTTCCGATCGTCATGGATCATTGCCGTGTCGAGCGCTGCGTGCTGCATAAGATCAAACAGCGCTGTGGTCTTGCCGATGCCTTCGCCAGACGTACAGATCATGTCCCCATGAAAGAACATGGCGTTGTTGAGGTAGCGCCAGAGCTTCTGGCGATAGATACCTTGCAGTTCGGGGATCGTGCACGATGAAATGTGAGGGAAACTACGAGCGGCTGAGTTCTCGTACATTTGCTTGAAGGATTGACCGGCCTGAGCTTTCAGCCGTTCAAAGTACGGCAAGTCGGATGCGCTAGGCGCTTGGACCGAAGGGCTAGGCAAGTTCGGGATGATCCCAAATCGCCGAGCCAAGTGATCGCCAATCTCGTTGGCCGTCATCTCGCCTGGGAGAGTGAACGAGCCCACCGGCGCATTCTGGCCCTGGACAAGCAACGTGGTGTAATCGCCCCTAGCGACCGTCGAGGGGTTGGTGTCGGTTGGGTGGTTACGAAAGTGAATAACCCATTCTCCCCGCTTCATCTCCATCGAGGTCGGCTTAGGATAAGGTGTCTTCCACGCCGCTTGGCACATCATCGCCAGCTCGTCGACCATCTCGCTTCCTGCTGAGATATGGTCCACGCCCGGTCCGGCGACTGCAGCGCACCGGTGCTGGTTGCGAGCATTGACATAATGAGACACGGTAAAATCTGGCGGCACGATATATTTGGCGCTGCCCTTAGGCGGCCGACTGGTGCGGATCTTTTCCTCAAGGACGAGCTGCGGCACTGTGGTGCCAGCAGATAGTCCGAAGATCTCTGAATCTTCGTCAAGCCTGCGAATACCCCAAGGCGTTCTCTTTAGCTGTGTGTATGAACTGCTGCTTCGGTCGGCTGGTAACGGAACCGGCAGCAGCCCGTTCATGATCTCCACGACCATTTTCCAGTAAACCTGGTGGGCGTTGGACATCACCGCCGAATCTACGTGGTAACGGCTCCAGCGTTCATGCCCCGGCTGGTCATGAGGAGCCTCGAGAAGGTGTCGTGTGTTGAACAAGAAGTGGAAGTGCAGCGATCGATTTCCAGACAATACGACACAATAGTCGTCGTAGTCTCGGTGTTGCCTGAGTTCATGGTCTACCTCGCTGAAGTGCCCGTTGAACCAGTCGCAGATTGTTTCGAAATGGCTCCGTTCTGTGCAATCGTGCTCAACCGTGACCACCACAAAACCAGCGTTAGTAGCCCGCAGGATCGGCTTGGCTACTCCATCGATATCAAAACTTGGGCTGCCCCAGCCCTGCGGCAGCAGGAGCGGGTTTCCGAAGAAGCACAGCGGCGTTCCCTGGTCGGCCGTAATCGTCCTGGAGACTGCGGCGAAATCCTCAGTCATCCTGCTTCGCAGATATGGATGCGAGCCGAATGGGACGTACAGGGCCCTCTTCGTATCCAAGGCGCAGGAGAGGAGACGCTGCGCCAGCTTCGTTTTTTGATTCGGATAGCGGCGTCGAGAGTCGTCAATCGAAGCGAGACGAACCCTCACCTCTTTGGCCAGCGGGAGTTTCCAAAAATTTACCGGCGCCTTGTCAACCGGCCGCTTGGCGAAATTATTTGTCATACCTGGCTCTGTCACTTCAGCGGGATCGTTGCATTGAGCGAGACCTTCACGTGCCCGTAGTTGATGAATCCGTTTGTGGTTGCGATCAGTTTAGTCTTCCCTGTTGACGACGGTCTTGCCTGTTTCTGAGCCTTCGCCGAGAGGTCGATCGTTAGGATCAGTTGCTCGCCTTTAAGTTCGCCTCTCACGTTCATCTGTTCTTCTCCGAGGTGGTTGTTTGAGCATTATACAATTTTACGTAGAAATCGAGAGCGGAGCTCTCCCCGCTCTCTCGCCAGTAATTGCATTATTGGTCGGCGTTCACAGCGGTACCGACCAGCCTTCCAGCATTTCTTGGGTCAGGTTGATCGTGACTGGCTCCCCCTCCTCGACAACAGCGAGTGTCGCATCCCAATACTCCACGAACGAGATCATGGGTTTCGTCAGAAGCATCTGCAGCGCCTCGGCCTCGCACTCGTCGGACGAGGTAAACTCGGCGGCTCGATCGCTAATGGAGGCGAGTTTTTCTAACGCTCTCCGCATGCGGTTGAAACGTTGCTTCGTCGGGCTCGCTGCTTTACAGTAGTCACGAAATGCCAGGTAAAACTGGGCCTTGGCTCTTGCTGCGTCGACAAAAAGTTTGTCTGCGGCCTTCGAAAAGTCTTTGTCGATGACAGGCAAAATAGGAAGTCCCAATGCCCGCAACTCTCGGGCGTCGTCGATTTTGATCACGTTTTCCGTCGTCATAGTCAGCTCCTAAAGCAATAGATGTGAGTTCTGCGAATCGTGTTGGTTCGCAGCTGTCTGTTTTTGCATACCTAGGTTGCCGGGCAGCGGCGCCATGATGCTGCTCTGGCTGGAATGGGGCGTTAGTAGTGCACTGTGCTCTCCTTCCTGAGTCCAGCCGGGACTCTTCGGTGAAGCGAGATGCTCCCCGTCGCTTTCTACTATGCGGTATCAGATCAAAGGCTGTGCTGAGCCACGGCAGCGTGGCTCAGCGCAAACTTCATGGTAGCGTAACTCTGCACTTTTTCATTGGTGCTGCTCACGTCTCGCTACGTTCCTGGTGTTAGAAATATCTGTCGGGGCTGGATTTGCAACGAGCTAAATTTCGTGAATACCGAAGCCGCAAACTGGTTAGCGGTTTATTTTTCAGAGAACCGACATTTCGGGCTCCCGATTCAGAAAAGCGCTGGAGGGCTCCTCTAAAGCTGTTTGAGAGGCCCTCCAGAGAGGCACCGCTCTTATTTCGTAATAATTCGTGATCATTGAATTTACCATACTCGTCAAGATGTTAAGCGGAGGTGCTATAGCACTTACAGTTCAGGTAGTTTTCGAGTCCCTTCGCCTTTCGGCTCGGGCTTCAGGACCTTACGGTCCAGCACTGCTGAATGTTCGGTTTCCCTGATTCCTGCGCTCTACAAGGTACCCCAGGTACCCCCAGCGATAAGCTCGGCTACTAATAGATATAAGCCTTGGTTGCTTATAAAGGCACTTAGGCGTGCACTCATAGAGCGCAGGCCAGCGGTCCACGTCAGCGCCACCAAACAGCCGTTACATCTATTGGCATTTCAAGCGGCTTGCCGCTTGGCGAAGCCATCACCGCCCAGGTGCGGCGACGGTCACGGTCTCTTCCATGATCTTGGCTCGATTGCCGTCTCGAACGATGATGGCAGTGTAGTAGCCATGTAGCGGTTGATCGCCGAGCTTGGCGTGCCATTCGCCAGCATTGAACACGAAGCTTCCGACGGTACGGGATTCAGTGCGCTGAACCGTGTAGTCATGGAGCCCGAGCGCAACGACCTCCTGCAGATTGCGTCGAATGGCTTCTCGGCCAACGAACATCCCGCTCGGCGTTACCCTGATAGCATCCTCAGTAAACGCATTGGCCATCGCATCGACGTCTTTGCGGTTGTA